>SHMQ01000006.1 GCA_008534395.1 Candidatus Acidulodesulfobacterium acidiphilum | reverse complement strand
TTAGAGCCTGAATTATTTGCCGCGTAATTTGTATTAGCGTTGTTTCTTCCAGGAATAGTTATTTTTTCTCCTACTTTTAGTATAGAATAGCCGTTAAGTCCATTGTATCTCTCTATAGTCGATAGAGATACTCCGTACTTGGAAGCGATTCCCATAAGCGTATCGCCCGGTTCTACGGTATAAACGGTATTAGAACCGGAAGTATTTGCCGCGTAATTTGTATTTGCGGTATTTATCCCCGGTATTGTTATTTTTTCTCCTACTTTAAGTATGGAATAGCCGTTAAGTCCGTTGTACCTTTCTATAGTTGATAGGGGCACTCCATACTTGGAAGCGATTCCCATAAGCGTATCGCCCGGTTCTACGGTATAAACCGTATTATTCGCAGGCCTTGAATAAGCCGTATATTTTATTACAGGTTGATTAGTCGTATATCTTTTAAGATTTTTGAAATTTTTTAAGAATTTACCGTAATCGCTTGCAGGAATATTAAGCATAAACTCGGGATCGTCCGGCGGCGTAACGTTTCTTAAAAGTTCGGGATTCATCTTCTGCAATTCATACTCGGAAACGTCTATGCATTTAGCCAAATCGTAAAGGCTGACCGAATAAGGCACTTTTACCTGTTTAAATTTTATAGGTTTTTGATAATTAATGTTGTGGAAGCCGAAATTTGCCGGATCTTTTGCAATAATTGCCGCCGCAATAATTTTAGGAACGTATCTTCTTGTCTGTCCAGGCAAAAGATAAGGTTTGTTCTGCGATATAGACCAGAAATTACCGCCGGGATCAACGGATAAAGCTCTTTCTATAGTTAATTCTCCGCTGTTATAAGCCGCCGCCGCAAGATACCATGAGCCGAATTTGTTAAATAAATCTTTCAAGTATTTTGCAGCTGCATATGTAGATTCCACAGGATTTCTCCTTTCATCGACCCACCAGTTCATCGTCAGACCGAATAATCTGCCGGTAGAAGGTATAAACTGCCACATTCCGCTTGCGCCGGCGTAAGAATATGCGGTGGGCGAAAAACCGCTTTCAACCATTGCAAGATAAGCGAGATCGTTAGGAAGACCTATTTTTTTAAAAATTTTTTTTATCATGGGTATATATCTTTCCGATCTTGAAAGCGCATATTTAAAAAAATCACGTCCCGTAGTCTGATAATAATGAATGTAATGTATTATTTCCTTATTTATAATCATAGGAAATATATGGGTCATATTTTTTTGATAATTCGAAAAATCGCCTTTTTTTGCAAGCAGACCGGATACAGCTAAACCGCCCGATGAGTTTAGCTGTTTAATGGAGGCGTCGGCAACAACCGCCGTTTTTTTTGCCGTTTCATGTTTTTTCGGCTTTATTTTTTTTATAAATACCTTATTGTCCTGAGAACTATTATTTGTATTTGCGGAAGAAACAATAACTACTTGTGCGGCGCCGTTTTTTCCGCTAATTTTATTTTTATTAAGCTTACTCGTCGTAAATCTTATATTTAAAAAACTGCCCGTATATTTTTTTTTATTAGATTTAGATTTGGAAGCATATGAAGGAACGGTCAAGATAAAAAAAGTTAATATTAAAAAGGCTAGTATAGAAAAACAAATTTCTTTAAATTTATGAATACTGCGCATATTTTCCATTTATATTGTAAAGGTTAAAAGTTAAAATTATATGTCATATACTTATATTTAATAGATAAAAAAATATCAAGCAAATAAATACATCATAAATTATAATGTCTATATAACGAAAAGTCAAATTTTAAAAAAATTTTATAAAAAAATATAAATCTTTAGAAGTATAAAAATACATTAAATCCTTGACTTTTTTTATTAAATTTGTTTTAGTATATAATGTTTTAAATTTAATTTTATAGTTATAATTTTTTCAAATTAATTTTAATATTTTAAAGGGGTTTAAAAATGCAAAAAAAGTATTTATTGGCGCCCGGACCTACGCCGGTGCCCGAACGCGCTTTAGCCGATATGTCGCTTCCTATAATTCATCACCGCGCTCCCGAATATTCCGTCATTCTGCAGGAAGTCAGAGATAATCTTAAATTCCTGTTTCAGACTAAACAGGAAGTATTAATTTTTACTTCAAGCGGAACAGGCGCTATGGAAGGATGCGTTACAAACCTGCTTTCAGCCGGCGACCATGCACTTGCAGTCAGAGGCGGAAAATTTGGGGAAAGATGGTTCGATATATGCAAGGCATACTCTGTTAACGTAAAAGCTATAGACGTGGAGTGGGGACATACCGTTTCGCCGAAGTCTATAGAAGATGCATTAAACGAAGACCCTGAAATAAAAGCCGTTTATATACAGGCATCCGAAACGTCCACGGGAGTCTTTCATCCTGTTAAAGAAATTGCCGATATCGTTAAAAAAAGACCTAATACTATTCTCGTCGTAGATGCTATTACGGCGCTTGGAGTAACAAATATTCCGCAGGACGAATGGGGAATTGACGTAGTCGTTACCGGTTCCCAGAAAGCCCTTATGCTGCCCCCAGGACTCGCTTTTGCTTCTTTGAGCGAAAAAGCATGGAGTTTCGTAGAAAAATCGACTCTGCCGAAGTACTATTTTAATTTTAAAAAAGAAAAGAAATCATTGGAAAAAAATCAGAATGCATATACTCCCAACGTTCAGCTTATAGTAGGATTAAGGGAAATATTAAGGGAAATTAAAGAAGAGGGATTGGAAAAAGTATTCAAAAGACATGCAAATCTTGCAAATGCCGTCAGAGTTGCCGTTCAGGCTATGGGATTAAAACTTTATACGGTAGACGAGCCTTCCAACGCTCTTACGGCCGTATGGGCGCCCGAAGGTATGGATGCCGGCAAAATAACAAAGCTTATAAGGGAAAAATACGGTATTACCATAGCAGGCGGACAGGATGCCGCAAAGGGCAAGATATTCAGAATAGCGCATCTTGGATATGCCGGATGTTTTGACGTTATAACGGCAATATCTGCATTGGAAGCCGTATTAAAAGAATTAGGATATAAGTTTGAAATCGGCAGCGGACTTAAAGCCGCGCAAAAGGCTTTATTCGGCGAATAAATAATTAAATATGACGGGGACAGAATTAAATTCTGTCCCCGTCGCAATAAAGTAGGACGGAATTCAATTCCGTCCCGTAACAAAATATATAGGAGATAAATAATATGTTTAAAGTTATCGTAAGCGATAAACTTTCCAAAGAAGGTATCGACATATTAGCGAAAACAGGTAAAATTCAAGTTGACGTTAAAACCGGATTAAAGCCCGAAGAGCTTAAACAAATAATCGGAGAGTACGACGGCATAGTAATAAGAAGCGCAACCAAGCTCACAAAAGACGTTTTAGAAGCCGCTAAAAATCTTAAAGTTATAGGAAGGGCCGGAAGCGGATTGGATAACGTAGATAAAGCCGCAGCTACAGCCGCAGGAATAGTCGTTATGAACACGCCCGGCGGAAATACGGTAACGACGGCAGAGCTTACTTTCGGCATGCTTATGGCTATGTCTAGGTATATACCTCAATCTTTTCTTTCTATAAAGGAAGGCAAATGGGAAAAAAGCAAATTTCAAGGTACGGAAGTTTACGGAAAAACTTTAGGTATTATCGGAATGGGCAATATAGGGCAGGTTCTTTATAACCGCGCAAAATGTTTCGGCATGAATCCTATCGGTTACGATCCTCTTTTATCTAAAGAAAAAGCAAAAGAACTTGAAATAAATCTCGTCGATTTAGACGAAATATATGCAAAATCGGACTATATAAGCGTTCATACGCCTTTAGTCAAAGAAACGAAAGGCATGATAAACAAAGAAACTATAGCCAAGATGAAAGACGGAGTCAAACTGCTTAATATAGCAAGAGGCGGAATAATAAACGAAGCTGATTTATACGAAGCTCTAAAATCAGGCAAGGTTTCAGCCTGCGCGTTAGACGTATTCGAGGTTGAACCGCCGGTAAATAATCCGCTTTTGACCTTAGACAACGTTATTGCAACGCCGCATCTTGGAGCATCTACCGAAGAAGCGCAGACAAACGTGGCAGTGGCAATATGCAACCAAATTGCCGACTATCTTATTAACGGAACTATAAAAAATGCGGTTAACGTTCCGTCCGTAACAAAAGAAGAGGTCGATATTATAGGTCCTTACCTCAATCTCGGCGAAAAAATAGGCAAACTGCTCGGCAATATTATAACGGGCGGAATTACCGAAATTAAAATAGATTATAACGGTGCGGTATCTAAGCACAATATAAGCGCTATAACGCCTAACGTAGTAAAAGGCATTCTTTATCCTATACTCAGAGAAGACATTAACTACGTCAATGCCGTGGAGGTTGCAAAAACAAGGGGTATATCGGTAGTAGAATCAAAATCCGATCAGGCATTAGATTATACCAGCACCATATCTATTTCCGCGAAAACAGACGTTAAAACTTTCACTATATCCGGAGCGATATTCGGCAAGAAGAATCCATGGATAGTAAAAGTGGACGATTATTCAATCGAAGCTATTCCGGAAGGACATATTCTGGTTATTTTTAATCTGGATAAGCCAGGCGTTATTGCATCTATAGGAAAAGTACTCGGTAAAAATAAAATTAACATTGCAAGGATGCATCTCGGAAGACATTTAGATAAAGCCATCTCTATTTTACAGCTTGATTCAGAAGTTAAAGGCGAAGTAATTAACGAGCTAAAATCAGAACCTAATATAACGGAAGCTAAATATTTAGAGTTATAGTGAACAAGAAAAACTTGACGTTTTCTTCTCAGCCGCCTCCCGGAACCAGAGATTTTTTAATTGCTGAAACGGATAATATCGACAGGGTTGCAGATACGCTTCTTGACGAATTCTCTAGATGGGGTTACGGAAAGGTTATAACTCCAAGCATAGATTTTTTAGACGTGTTTTTATTGAGTTCTAAAGCACGCGAACTTTTTAAAGTTGCCGATATAAGCACCGGCGAGATGCTGTCATTGAGAAGCGATTTTACTCCTCAGATAGCAAGGTTAAGCTCGGCATTAAAAAATTCGGTCGCCCTGCCTTATAAGTTTTCTTACTGCGGTCCGGTTTTAAGGAATTTAGACCCGGTTCTAGGCAGACCCAGAGAAATATGGCAAGCAGGGGTAGAATCGGTCGGACCGGAAAGTCCCGAAAGCGATGCAGAGCTCATAATAATGGGCATTGAATCTTTAAAGCGGCTCGGAGTTGAAGATTTCAGCGTAGACATAGGAAACGTAGAATTTTTTAAAGGAATCGTATCCGACATAGACCGCGCCGTAAGAGAAAAAATAGAAGAATTTATTTTAAGAAAAGATTCTTCGGGCTTAAACGTTTTTCTTGACGGAGTTTCTATACCGCAAAAAAAGAAAGAAGTTATAAGCGAGCTTCCGTTTATTTTCGGCGAAAAATCCGTTATAAAAAAAGCATGGAAAATGGCTTCCGACGAAAAGTCGCAAGAAGCGTTGGAAACCCTTGAGCGGATACTTTCGTATATAAAATATTATAAGTTAGAAGAATATATAACTATAGACCTTGGCGAGATAAGAGGGTTAAACTATTATACCGGAACAATATTTGAATGTTTTGCGCCCCATGTAGGTTACGAAATTTTCGGAGGCGGAAGATATAACAATTTAATCGGCAGGTTCGGCGAGAATTGTGCCGGAGCGGGTTTTGCAGTAAATCTCGATACTTTATGCAGATATGGCGATTTTTCGCAAAGCGGATTTAAAAAAAGAGATTTTCTTGTTTTTAATAAAACGGCCGACAAAAAACCTGAGGTCGAAATTATTTTATTTTTGCGCAAAAAAGGATATGCCGTAGAAACAAATTTTATGAACTACGGATATTTAGAGACCGTAAAATATATGAAGGAAAATAGAATAAAAAAAATTATAAACATAACGGAAGACCATATTTTGTTCGGCGATATAAATACCGGCAAAGAAATAAAATTTAAAAATATATCGGAACTTAAAAAATTTACCGAAAATATATAAAATTATAATCAAAAAAATATGAGAAAAAAAAATATTATAGTCGTCGGTCTTCAGTGGGGAGACGAAGGAAAGGGTAAAATAGTAGATTTGCTTGCTAAAAACGCAGATATAGTAGCGCGTTATCAGGGCGGAAATAATGCCGGGCATACCGTCGTGTGCGGCGAATTAAGTTTGGTATTCAGATTAGTGCCTTCGGGCATATTAAACGAAGATAAAATCTGTATTCTTGGAAACGGCGTAGTAATAGACCCGTCCGTTCTTTTTCAGGAGCTTGAGGATTTAAAAGCCGTCGGAATAAATATTAAGAACAGATTTTTTATATCTTATAAATCGCATATAATTATGCCTTATCATAAAAGACTTGATACGGCAAGGGAAAGATTAAGAGGCGCCGGAATGATAGGCACTACCGGAAGAGGTATAGGTCCGGCATATGAAGATAAGGTTGCAAGACTCGGAATACGTGCCGTCGATCTGCTAAACAGAGACGTGCTGTACGGTAAAATAGTTTTGAGCCTGAAAGAAAAAAATTATCTTTTTAAAAACGTACTTGGAGAAGACATATTTAATCCAGACGATTTAATTGAAGAATATTTAAATTACGGAGAAAAAATAAAGGAATTCCTTATAGATACGTCTATATATATAAACGAAAAATTGGAACAGGGACTTAACGTTATGCTGGAAGGCGCGCAAGGTACTTTTTTAGACGTCGACCACGGCACTTATCCTTACGTTACGTCATCTAATACGGTAGGAGGTTCTTCGCTTGCGGGCGTAGGTTTAGGTCCGACGAAAATCGATGAAGTTATCGGTATTACTAAAGCATATACTACACGTGTAGGGGAGGGTTATTTTCCGACGGAATTAAAAGGCGGCGACGGCAAGAACATCAGGGATAAAGGAGAAGAGTTCGGTTCCGTTACGGGAAGGCCGAGAAGATGCGGCTGGTTCGACGTAAATTTAATTAAAGAAGCAGGCCGTTTAAACGGAATTACCGGAATGATAGTTACGAAGCTCGACGTTTTATCGGATCTGCCGAAGATTAAAATTTGTACCGGTTATATGCTTAAAGGTTCAGTAATTAATCATCTGCCTTTTTCTTCATCCGATTATGAAAAAACGGTTCCGCTTTATGAAGAAACGGAAGGATGGAGCGGCGATATATCGCAAATCAAAGATTTTAAAGACCTTCCGGTTAATGCGCAGAAATATATTTTAAGAATAGAAGAGCTTACCGGATTGAAAATTAATATGCTTTCTATCGGGAAAGAAAGAATGCAGATTATAAATTTAAAAAATATATTTTAGGACGGGTTTTGTATTGCAGACAATTTTTAGACGCGGCTTTAGCGGAAACTAATTCCGCGGATGCACGTTATATAGCTTTCCAATCCTATTTAACTGCGCCGTTTTTATTGCGTCAGGTTAACGAACTGGAATATTCCTTTACCGGAAAAATAATATGCGATGCAGGTACTGGTCTTGGAATACTTCCATGCGTTCTTAAAGAAAAAAATCCTTTAAAAATTATAGCATTCGATTTAGACGCAGGCTCTTTAAAAACTGCGGCGGCTATCAACGGTTCCGCAAACACGTCTTATATTAACGCCGACGTCCGAAGCATGCCTTTCAAAGCCGAAATATTCGACGCAATTTTTGCAAGATATGTTTTTCAACATATAAACATTTCGCCCCCTTTTCTTTCGGAAATCAAAAGAACTTTAAAATACGGCGGATTGTTGATTTTAATAGACATAGAAGACGATATGACGCTCTATTATCCTGAGCCGACCGATAATTCAAAAAAATTGTTCAATGCCTATTCGCGTTATCAGGCTCTAAACGGAGGCGACAGAAATATTTCTAAAAAATTACCTTCATTTTTATCGTCAGGCGGTTTTTGCGATATTAAAATAAAACCGTTTACCCAGATTTTTTTTAAAAGAAAAAACGATTACGGCAGTGCCGGGCAGATTAAAAATGCATTTTTGTTATTACAGAACGAATTTGAATCGGTAAAAAAAAATCTTTTTGAAAAAAAAATGATTACGCCGCCGGAATATCACATTGGATTAAACGATTATTATAAATTTTTAAATTCCGAAAAAGAAGATATATTAGTTTCTAAAACCGATTTCTTAATTACTTGCGTAAAAAAATAAAAGGATAACTTTTACTGTTTATGAAAAGCGAACTTAGAGCTTTTATAGCTATAAATAAAAGGGAAATTTTAAAATTTACGAGACAGAAATCGAGGCTCGTTACCGATCTTTCAAGGCCGGTTATATGGCTTTTATTCGTCGGTTATGGAATTTCCACTCTCGTAAAAATGAAAAACGGCTCTTATATGCAGTATATTTTTCCCGGCATACTTATTATGACGGTACTTTTCAGGTCTATATTTTCATCCATATCGATTATCTGGGACAGGGAGTTCGGCGTTTTAAAAGAAATATTGGTTTCGCCGGTTTCAAGAAAAACGTTTGTTCTGGCAAAAATTACGTCGGGCGGAATTATAAGTACGGTTCAGGCTCTTATAATGCTGGCTTTCGCCCCTTTTTTGGGAATCCATATTACCGTTATTTCATTTTTGCTGATTGCAGCTTCTTTATTTTTAATATCATGCTCCATTACGGCTTTCGGCATAGTAATAGCATCTAAGATGACGTCTTTCGAGGGGTTTAATTCCATAATTAATTTATTGGTGCAACCTATGTTTTTTGTAAGCGGAGCGCTTTATCCTATTAAAAAATTTCCGTTATTTTTAAAAATACTTGCTTATATAAATCCGGTTACTTATTCCGTAGATATACTGAAGTACCTGTTTTTTTACGATAAAAAAAAGACGCTGTTTATGCCCGAAACGCCGCTTATATGGAATTTTATTTTTATTGCCGGTTTTTTAATTTTAATGGTTTTTCTTTCAAACTTTCTTTTTGAAAGAGAAGATAATTGAATATGAAATTAAGCCTGTTAAATATTTTTAAAAAATCTATAAGAAAAATAAAAATAGCTAAGTCTATCGAAAAAAAAGGCTTTGTTATATTTCAAATAGACGGGCTTTCTTATACCGCTTTAAAAAAAGCCCTCTCGTTAAATTTGATGCCTCACCTTAAGAAAATGATAAATTCCGGAGATTATTTGCTTGCCGATTATTTTACGGGCGTACCCAGCGACACGCCGTTTTTTCAGGCAGGTCTTTTATACGGAAATAACGACGATATACCCGGTTTCAGATGGATAGAAAGAGAAACGGGAGAAGAAATAATATTTAAGAAACCCGAAAGCGCCGGACGGATAGAGGAGCGCTTGGCGGGAAGAAGTCCCGGTCTTTTGAAAGGCGGCTCAAGTTACGTCAATCTGTTTTCCGGCGGAGCGTCGCGCTCAACCTTCACTCTTTCAACGTTTTCAATAAGATATTTATTTAAAAAAAAAGTTAGGAATTTCGATATCTTTATAGTTTTCGTTTTTCATATTTTTACTTTTTTGAAAACATTCTTTTACGTGTTTTTTGAGGCTATATTGGAAATATTCGAAAAAATACAGGATATAGCGAAGAAGCGGGAAGTTCGTCCCGAAGGTTTTTTTCCTTTTGCAAGGGCGATGACTAACGTTATATTTAAAGAGATAGAAACTTTCGGCGCCATAATGGATATTTCCCGCGGAGTACCTTCTATATATTCGGATTATATAGGATACGACGAACTTTCGCATCACAGGGGGCCATATTCATACAGCGCATTAAGAACATTAAAGGCTATAGACAGAAAAATTTATCACATAAATAAAGCCGTTTTAAAATCGGAACGAAAATACGACATTTTTATAATATCAGATCATGGACACACGCCATCCGTACCTTTTCAAAAAGCGAACGGCGGTAAAATGCTCAAAGACGCAATTAGCGAATATGTTAGCGATCCTGAATTAAAAGTGTATGAATTCGATACCGGTTACAATGCGGTTTTTAAAAGATTGTTTTTATATATGGGCGATTTTTTTAAGAAAGGTACATGCAAAAAAATTTATAACGGATTTATAGGAGGAATGAAATCGGTTAAAGAACCGGAAAGTATACTTACGTTTCAATGGCAGAACGAAAAAACGATATACATAATGGATTCCGGACCTATGGCTAATATCTATTTTTCGGGGAAATATCAAAGAATGACTCTTGAAGAGATTGAAAATAAATACAGTAAATTAATAAACATGCTTGCTAACTTAAAAGGCATAGGCTTTATAGCCGGCATTAACGAAAAAGGCGAAGCGTCCATATACGACAAAGAAGACCAAAAATTTTACGTTTTAAAATATTTCATAAATAATTTAGCAGGCAAAAATTTTACTATAGGCAGGATAATCGATTCTTGCAAAACAAAAGCAGAGTCGGAAACGGCTTTCTCCTCTTTAGAAAGATTTATCGAGTTTAAAAATTCGGGAGATTTAATTTTGTTCGGCGCATACGACGGCAAAAATATAATAAATTTTGAAAATCAGATGGGAGCCCACGGCGGAATAGGCGGCGAACAGAACAAGCCTTTTGCGGTCTGGAATAAATCTCTGCGGTTTAACTTCTCTGACGTAAATAATTCTTGTAAAATTCATGATTTTTTATATAATGAATATATAAAGCAATAAAAATATAAAAAATTATAAAATATAGATTATATATAAATATTAAATATGTCGGAATTAAGGCAGGATCCTACCACAAGAGAATGGGTCATAATAGCTACCGAAAGAAGAAGAAGGCCTAACGAATTCGGCGGGGACTCCGCACATAAAAAAGATACGCTCGAAAAGCTCGGCGAATATTCGGCGGATTGCCCTTTTTGTTCGGGAAACGAACACTTCTCGCCCCATGAAGTAGATGCTTTCAGGACTTATGGCACTCCGACAAATTCTAAAGGCTGGTGGATAAGAGTAATTCCTAATAAATTTGCCGCTCTTTCTCTTAATTCTGAAGAAAATTTAAACGCTTATGAAGGGATAAAATCCGTAAATACCGATTTTACGGGATATTTTTTTCCCAGGGCAACGGAAGTTTTCAGGACTAAACCCGGAATAGGTACGCACGAAGTAGTAATAGATACGCCTAAACATAACGAAACGATACCTTTTTTTTCGGACAAGCAGGTGCAGGAGCTTTTTTTGATGTACAGGCAGAGGTATTTGAGCCTGCGCAACAATTCTAAATTTAAATATATCATAATTTTTAAAAACAGCGGCGCTAACGCCGGAACTTCCATCATACATTCCCATTCGCAGATTATAGCCGCGCCCGTAATACCGCTGAGCCTTAGAAATAATATTTCGCAGGCCAGATTTTATTATGACGAAGTTGGAAGATGTATTTTTTGCGATATGATACAGGCTGAAATAGTGGACGGCAGAAGGATAATAATGCAGACCGACGATTTCATAGTTTTTCATCCGTTTGCTTCGGCGAGCCCTTTTGAAACATGGATAATGCCGCTGTCGCACGAGCCCTGTTTTTCAAATATTTCTATGGATAAGGTTAAGGCTCTCGGCATAATAGTCAAAAAGATTCTTAAAGGTATGTATGATGCGCTCGACAATCCGGATTATAATTTCGTATTTAATAATCCGCCGATAGCAGACGAAAAAGAAGACTATTATCACTGGAGTTTAAGAATTATTCCAAGACTGACTATGAAAGCCGGTTTCGAGATAGGAACCGGAATGTCCATTAATACGGCTATTCCCGAAGAAACCGCCGAATTTATGAGAGGTTTTTTAAAATTTTAAAAAAATATAATTCAATAATTTTTGATTTAGACGGGACGCTTATAGATTCGTTTGAAGCTATAAACGATGCCTTCGACGCCGTGTTTTCTAAATTCCAAAGCAGGCAGATAACGCCGGAAGAATCCAGTTCTTACGTAGGCGTTCCGCTTGAAGGCCTGCTCGGCAAACTTTTCGGAAAAGAGAATGAAGAAGAAGCTATCGCCGTTTTTAGAAAAAAATACACGGAAGTCTGTTTCGATAAAACAACGTTGATAAAAGGCGCGAAAGAACTTCTTTTAAAATTAAAAAGCGAAAATAAAATTCTTAGCGTAGCGACTAATAAAACCGGTTCTATATCGCGTGAACTTTTAAAGCATCTGCAGATCATTGGTCTTTTTGATTGCGTTTACGGTGTATTCGACGGTTTAGAAGGCAAGCCGTCGCCGGAAATGATAAACAAAATCGTCGATATGACTGCTATTCCAAAAGAGTATACAATATTAATCGGCGATTCCCCGATAGACATAATGGCCGCAAAAAATGCCGGCATTCATATATGCGCCGTTGCTTCGGGGAATCACGAATACGACGAACTAAAAGGATACAATCCAGATTATTTATATAAAGAAATTTCGCAAATTTTACCGTAATACGAGCATCATTTTATGATTAAAATAGGAGAAATAAATTATCTTAACGTATATCCTATCTACTATTATTTAAAAAAAATACTTAACGGCGAAAACAGAAATAATTTTGCGGATTTTATTTCCGGAACGCCGGCTTTTTTGAATAGTAAATTACAATACGGCGGCATAGATATAAGCCCTTCATCTTCTTTTTACTATATTTCTAATTACGATAATTCTTATATATTTCCCAACCTTTCGATAAGTTCCAAGAAAAAAGTAAAAAGCATATATCTTTTTTCAAATAAATCCATAGAGAATTTCAATAAGAACGAAACGGTATACGTTACGCCGGAAACCCTTACCTCGTTAAATTTATTAAAAGTTTTATTGGCAGAATTTTATAAAATGGATTTAAACGAAATGAAATTTTTAAGTTTGAAACAAAACGAAAATTTAGAGCTTGAGATAGATTCGGATTATTATCGAAAAATAGCTGAAGGAAACAGTTTCCTGCATATAGGCAATAATGCCTTAAAACTTGTAAAAAATATTCCGGACGGCTATTATGCATACGACTTAGCGGATTTATGGTACAGACATACGTCTTCCCCTTTTGTTTTTGCTCTTTTTATAATAAGAAAAGAATCTTACGACGGCAATAAAAATGAATTTTCCGTTTTATACGATTATTTGATAAAATCAAAAATAAAAGCGTTATCCGGTTTTAAAGATGCAGCCGAAACGGCGATAAAATCCGGCGATTATGACTTCATATCTTTTGAAGAGCTTATGGAATATTGGACGGACTGTCTGAGTTTTAACTTAGGACCCGATGAAATAAGGGGTTTTAATATTTATGCCGATTTACTTTACAAATATAAGCTTATAAAATCTACTCCAGAGTTAAATTTTGTTTAACCGTTTTACCGGTATAACGAAAGAAAACTTAAATCCGTTTCCCATACTGCTTTTAATGACGGCGCTGCCTCTTAATAATTTCAGGGTGTGCTTTACGATAGCCAGTCCGAGCCCGGAACCTTTGGCTGAATTTTTATGCGAGCCGTCGATCCTGAAAAATCTTTCGCCCAGCCTTAAAAGATTAGTATAGTTTACGCCAATACCGTTATCGATTATTGAAAAGAAAAGAAATTGCGAGTCGTCTTCGTTAAGGAAATAAAAATTCCATAAAACCGATGTTTCTTCGGCTTCAGAAATAAAATTCAATGCCGCCGCCTTGTCGCAGGCGTACCCTTCTATCGATACTATGCCGTTTTTATTGCCGTATTTCACGGCATTCTGAATAAGGTTGTTTATTATAAGGCTTATTTTGCCGGTATCCGAAATAAATGTATCATTTTTCGCTTTATTAATAACGGATAAATTTTTTTCTTTTATTTCATGTTCAAATAAAATTAAAGAATTTTCTATATTAGTTTTAATATCTATATTTTCTAACTTAACCGGAAACTTTTCCGTTTCGATATTGGAAAGCGTAATCAGGTCGTCAATTAAAAATCGAAGCCGTTTTGCGTGCTGTTCGATTATATTCACGAATTTCAACCTGACGGAAGGGTTATCGATAGCACCGTTTTTTAAAGTTTCGGCAAAACCGGTTATAGCCGTTACCGGCGTTTGTAATTCATGGGAAACGTTCTGAATAAAAGACGACCTGATATCTTCTATTTTCTGCATGTCGGTGATATCTTTAACTATTACCGCATATTTATCATTATTATTTATCTTAAAGATTATGCAATCGGCAGTTTTTTTTTCGGCCCTATCGTAGTAAGAAATTTTTTTTTCGGTTATTTTAAAAAAATTATTTTTAACGGCTCCGTCTATTAATGAATTAAGTTCTATATTTCTAGTTAAAAAATCGAATCGATTATTAATAATTTTGCCGTCAGTTTTTGCCGACCTTATGTTTTTGCCGAAAGATTCGTTTACGAATAAGATTTCTTTTTCTTTGTTTATAACGGCAACCCCTTCTTTAATGTTGTTTAATATGGTTTTATAAATTTCAATTTCACGCGTATATTCCCTTAATTTATTTTTAGCAAATAAATACTGTATATTTTTAAATAAAAAAATATATAAAAAAAATAAAAATAATGATAATATTAAAATATAAAATATAGATGCTATATTGTAATGCATAGAAAGATTTTATAATAAATTTTTAATAATTTCTATTAGAAATAATGAAATATAAAATAAAAACTGCTTGGCTGTCATTTTTTTTTGCATTTTTTTTGACTTCGGTTTTTGCTAGTGTTTCAAGCGGATTTCAGGTTGATTCTATAGCCGCCTCGGTTGACAATACTGCTATAACGCTAAATGATTTATACTTTTTATATAATTTTAATATGGTAAATAATTTAAAATATGTTAAAATTAACAAAACGTTAACCAACGGCGAATTAAAGCATTTGACGAATATATATATAAACAGGATTATTATTCTTAATCAGCAGGAAAAGGCCGGCGGCTTAATTATAAGCAATCCTGCTTTAAAGGCTATGGCTCAAAATTTTAAAAAGAAGTTTGCGGTTCTTCATAGGCGCACAAGTTTTTCGGTATTTTTAAGCAAGTTTGGTTTTGATAAAAACGGTTTCTATAATTTTTTAAAAAAAATTATAATAGAAAAAAAATTCATAAAATACAGACTGCAATTCTTTTTATTTACTATCGAAAACGGAAGAGGAACTGCAAAAAAACAAAAGCAAAAATATGCGGTTGAACTGGCGAAGAAACTTAAAAATATGATTGTAAATCTCAGAATGCACGCAAAAATTAAAATTAACGATAATTTTACCGGTTCGTAATAAAATAATTATGTTCGATTTAAAAATAACGTCGGGTTTTTCGTCTGCGCATGCCTTAAGAGGCTATCAAGGAAAATGCGAAAACATTCACGGGCACAATTGGAAGGTTGAAGCCGTCGTTTCTGCATCTAAGTTAAACGAAATAGGAATTGCAATAGATTTTAAACTGCTGAAAAATTATCTTAACGAAGTATTGGAAACGCTCGACCATAAGTTCATCAACGAGACCCCCTTTTTTTTAAACGCAAACCCTTCTGCGGAAAATTTAGCTATGTATATATATAACGAATTTGAAAAAAAAATTAAATCTACGCAACATAACGGCATAGCCGTAAAAAGCGTAAACGTCTATGAAACGGATACGTCTATGGCGTCCTATTACAAAATTGATTGACTTAAAATTTTTAATAATGTATTAAATATATATAATATATTAATTTAATTTTAAAAAAATATAATGTCGTGAATAAAAAAATAGCATATTATTTTGCCGTAACATTTTTTATAATATCGGTGTTTGCCGTTTTTTTTATATATAAAAGCATTACGGCAAAAGAAAATAAAATAAACTTTTTGATAAACAAAAGAATCGCCGAGCTAAAAAGTATTCAAATCAAGATAGACGAAAGCATAAAAGGAATACGAAAAACCGACTTTCCTATTTTACGCTACGGATATTCTTTCAATAAAAACGAAAAATATTTCATTTCGGAAATTATAAGCGCCGGAAAAAAATATCGAATAAAATTGGATGCCGTTAAATTTATAAAATTAAATAAAAAAAATACAGCCGCCGATTTTTATTTTAAAGTTTCCGGCTTCGGAAATCCACGCGATATATATTCCTTTGTTAAAGATTTAGAGTATAATTATAAAATAAATTTTAAAAAATTCTATATCGGTAAAAATATAAATAAAAACAATTCGGTAAATTTTTCCTCAATCTTGGCTGCATATGTTATAAGCAGACAAGATGCGTTAAAAAGCATTTTGAAATCTAAGCGATATATAAAGAAGCCGAAAGATCTCGGAACTATAAATCCGTTTTTATATATCGTTAAGAAAAATAAAAAAACCGCTGCAAAGCCAAAAGACGTTTCTTTAAATTATGAAAAAATAAAGAAAAAATCAAATATATCCGAAAGAGTTTATAGAAAATTAGCAAAAAAAACTGCTTTCATTAAAAAATCAGGCATTCAAGAATCAAATTTTTATAATAAAAAAGGAGTTTTATCGTTTTCGCAAAACGATTTCAGCACTGCATTGATTATGTTTAAAAAAGCCTTAAGTTATAATCCGGATAATTACAGGGCATTATCAAATGCCGCCTTGGACGAATACGAAATTAAAAATTACAGGGCATCCGTGTATTATGCCAAAAAAGCGCTTGAGCACAAAAAATTATGGCAGATAAATTTTATTCTGGGACTGTCGTACATGCGTTTAAAAATGTTTTCCAACGCCGAATACAGTTTTAGGAAAGCTTTAGAGTTGAATCCTTCCGATGAAAAAATTAAATATTATTTAAATATTTCAAAAAAAATACGATAATAAATATGAAACATTATTTTTTTATTAAGGGGAATCCGATTATGAATTTTAATGCAAAAAAAATAACTTTTTACGCCGTTATTTTCTCTTTACTGCTTTTTTGCTTAATTTCTATGTTTTCCGTTAACGGTTATGCATTTACTACTATAACCATTCTTCCCGGAAAGCTTAATAATTTCAGGATAAACGTGCCGCACAGCGTCCAGGCCGGCAGCAAATTTGATGTCAGATTGGTTGCTTTAGACGATTACGGCAACGTAATTACAGATTTTGCCAAGAAATACGAGGGATTGAACATTAACGTAAATATCGGCGGGCAAAGCAATCAAGAACAGTTGAATATTCCCGCCTCAGAGTTTAAGAAAGGCATAGTAAACTTTGACGTTTCTTATAAAAAAGCCGGCAAAATAGAGATTTCGAGCTCATTTGAAGGCGTAGAAGACGAAAGTACGCCCATTCATATTTATGCAGGACCGTTCCATAATTTAAAAATATCGGCTCCGAAAAACGTTATAGCCGGCGTTCCGTTTAAAGTAAAAATATATGCTGCCGATCAGTACGGAAACCCCGTAAAATTAATGCCGAAATCAAACGGCAGCATAAAAGTTTATTTAACCGGAGACAACTTCAGCATAAGACCCAGAATAATACCAGCCAGTTACATAAACGACGGTGCCGGTAAATTCAATTTTATTTCGGACAGGGCGGGGATAGGACAGTTAAACTTTGCCATTAATTACGGCGGCAGGACCCATATTTTTATAAGTAAAAATATAAACATAAGACCTTCTTATTTTAAAAAGTTTCTTATTTCTACAAACATTGCCCAAATTCCGGCAGGAAGACCTTTTATAATTAAAATAGTGGCGGTCGATAAATTCGGCAACGTAATAACAAATGCCGACCGCATAAGCGGTAAAGTTAAATTGTCCTTAGTCTCTTCCGGCGGAATAGAAAGGAGTAGCGTATTCAACTTTAAAGCTTTTAATAAAGGTATCGCTTTAGTAAAAACCGTATTTAACAAGGTCGGAACATTCTCTATTTATGCTAAACCGGAAGGTATAAATTTTAAACAGCTTAAGTCGGGAGTGCCGAAGGTAAACCGCAGAATACGAGCAAAAAGCCTGTTGCTGTACAAATAAAAGAAAAAACTATTTAAAAAAAAGTGAAAAAATAATACAATAAAAGAATGTCCAATAATATTTTAATTAAGGCGGCATAGCCAAGCGGTAAGGCAGAGGTCTGCAAAACCTTTATACCTCGGTTCAATTCCGAGTGCCGCCTCCATGACAGCATAAAACGATAACCTATCGATAAAAATATGTATCAAATAATCGGCAAGAAAAATCTCGGCGAAGGGATAAATTTATACAATATATCGGCTCCGGATATTGCGTTAAAAGCGTTACCCGGCCAATTTATCATATTGAGGGTAAATAAAAACGGCGAAAGAATTCCTATTACTATCGCAAGTTCAGACAAAAACGACAAAACTATTACTATACTTGTGCAGACGCTTGGAAAAACTACGCACCTGCTCAGCGAATTAAACGTCGGGGAAAGTTTAGTTGATTTAGTAGGGCCTCTCGGTGTTCCTACCGAAATAAAAAAATTTGGAACCGTAGTCTGCATCGGAGGCGGTTTTGGAACTGCGGCAATATATCCTATAGCCAAAGCTATGAAGGCGGAAGGAAATCACGTCATATCTATAATCGGAGCAAGAAACAAAGAGCTTCTTTTGATGGAAGACGAGATGAAATCGGCGAGCAGTGAAGTTCTTGCCGCTACAAACGACGGAAGCTACGGTACTAAAGGCATCGTCACAGATGTTTTAAGAAGCCTTATTTACGATAAAAAAATACAGATAGACAGGGTTATCGCCATCGGTCCGGTAATTATGATGAAAGCCGTAAGCGACCTAACCAAAGAAAAATCCATAAAAACAATCGTAAGTTTAAATCCAATTATGATAGACGGAACGGGAATGTGCGGTGCATGCAGGGTTTTGGTGGGCAATAAAACAAAATTTGCTTGCGTAGACGGTCCCGACTTCGACGGGCATTTAGTGGATTTCGACAACCTTATGAACAGGCTTAAATTTTATAAGGAAGAAGAAAAAACTTCGTATGATTGCCATATGAAAGCACACCATAATTTAACTGCTTAATTTTATAAGTATAGAGAGTATAGCAGACAATTTATAATTAAATATGGATACAAAAGAAAGGCTGAAAATTAAGAAACATATTATGCAGTGTCAGCCACCTGCGGTAAGGAGCGGCAATTTCAAAGAGGTCCCGAACGGATATACGGCCGAAGAAGCCGTAGAAGAAGCAAAACGATGTATTCAGTGTAAGAGACCTTACTGCATCGAAGGATGCCCCGTTAATATAAATATTCCCGCTTTTATAAAGCTTATCGAAGAAGGAGATTTTCTTGGCGCCGCAAAGAAAATTAAAGAAACGAATTCTTTGCCTGCAGTATGCGGCAGGGTCTGCCCTCAAGAAGACCAGTGCGAGAAGGTTTGCACGGTAGGCAAAAGAAAGGATACCCCTTCCGTAGCCATAGGAAATCTTGAACGCTTTGTGGCGGATTACGAAGCAAAATACGGCGATATCCACATAGAAATAAATCAAAATAAAGATAAAAAAGTAGCGGTGGTAGGCGGAGGTCCGGCAGGTCTTACGGTTGCAGGCGATTTGTGTAAAATGGGTTATGCCGTTTCGATATATGAAGCCCTTCATGAAATAGGAGGAGTTTTAATGTATGGAATTCCCGAGTTTCGTCTCCCTAAAGAAATTTTATCAAGAGAACTTAAAGTCTTGGAAGATATGGGAGTGAACGTTTTTACGAATGAAGTAATAGGCAAAACTTTTAACGTAGACGAACTGCTTAACGATAGGGGCTACGGCGCTGTTTTTATAGGAACGGGCGCAGGGACGCCAAAATTTCTTAATATACCGGGGGAAGAACTTAACGGTATATATTCCGCCAACGAATTTCTTACCCGCGTTAATTTAATGCGCGCTTACAACAAATCCGAATACGATACGCCCATTAAATGCGGCAAGACGTTAGTAGTATTTGGGGCGGGCAACACTGCTATGGATGCCGTCAGGACGGCTTTAAGGCTTGGTTATCAAGACTCCAGAATTTTTTACAGGAGATCAAGAAACGAAATGACGGCAAGGATCGAGGAAGTTCATCATGCCGAAGAAGAGGGCGTTAAGTTTGAATTTTTAATAAATCCAATCAGATTTATAGGAGACGAAAACCATAACGTTACGGCTGTTGAATGTGAAAGGATGGAGCTTGGAGAGCCCGACGAAAGCGGCAGAAGAAGACCTCTACCAATAAAAGGTTCTGAATTTATTACTAAAATAGAGGCAGCGGTTATTGCTATAGGAACAAACGTAAATCCAATTATTCCTTCTTTTACTCCCGGCTTAAATTTAAACAAATGGGGATATATAATAGCAGATGAGAACACAGGAAAAACCTCAAAGAAAGGAGTTTTTGCCGGAGGCGATATAGTTACGGGAGCCGCAACCGTCATACTTGCAATGGGTGCGGGAAAAAAAGCGGCTGTTGCGATAGATAAATACTTAGAAACGGGAATATGGTAATATTTGACAAATATTGCGATTTGTGAGATATTATATAATGCATTTTTTGAAGCGCATCTTCTCAATTAAATAATTGCCGGGGTGGCGGAAGTGGTAGACGCAAGGGACTTAAAATCCCTCGGAACTTTGTTCCGTGCCGGTTCGATTCCGGCCCTCGGCACCATAAAGATATTTATCTGATTTTTAGTTTTTAGAGTCTTTTTTTACGTCTCTCCGTATAAAAATTAAACGGCACGCTTAAAAATATTTGTATTTAAATAAGTTTTATGATAATATAATAAAACTTATCATGTTTAATGCCGAGATAGCTCAGTCGGTAGAGCAGAGGACTGAAAATCCTCGTGTCGACGGTTCGATTCCGCCTCTCGGCACCACCTTTAAATAAAAGCGCAATTAACCTTCCTAATAAATCAATCCTCTTTAAAGGTTTATAAAATATTAAATAGATAAACATGCAAGGCGCTTATATTTTATATTTATTTATCTTCAATTTAAAAACAATGTTATATTTTTTTAAAAAAAATATTGATTTAATTTTTTTTTTGTAATAAACTAAAAAGGATGTAAAAAATACAGCAATTGTCTAATCTATTTTTTTTAAGTACACTTTTAAAAATAAAATATAGGTTTAATGTTGAAAAATCATATTATTTATTTTCCGGGCTGCGCAAATTCTTACGACCCTAAAACAAAAATAGAAAACATTTTTAGAGCATTAGATATAGATATTAAGCCGGTTTCCGAATGGAACTGCTGCGGTGCTCCGCCATCGCACTATAAGCCGGATTTTTTTAATAAAGCGGTAATGCCCCTGAGAAATTTAGGTTTATGTCAGAATGGCGGCGAAAATTTTTTATATTCCGGCTGTTCGGTATGCGTAAATCAGATAAACGAATCCGTTAAACTTATAAATTCCGATTCCATGTTTAGAAAACAGGCGGATTATAGTCTTAGGCCGTTTAATGCGATGCTTAAAGAGTCGGATCCTTCAAAGACGGGAGCAATTCATATTATCGATATAATTGCAGATGCCGCTACCGAAGACAAACTGCTAAAAACCGTTCCGTCAAAAATAAAAGGGAACTCCATACTTCTTTATGTCGGATGTTATAAAAACGAAGCTAAAATAGAATCTTTAAAAAAAATATTTAATATTATGGGTGCCGAAGTTAATATTTTCAATGATTGTTGTGGAGGCGAAAAATTGCAAAATATGACCCCGATACATTCTAAAAGAATTGAAAACGCAAATATAGCCGATAATTTTTTCAAGCTGATAAATAAAAAAGCCGACGAAACAAATTCAGACTATATAGTCACGGTTTGTTCCATGTGCGAAAAAAATATTGACGACGGCATGAAATTGTCCGACCTTGATATATTTGCGCCCGTAATAGGATTGGTAGAATTTATAGGTTATATACTTGACATTGACGATTGCGGGGAATTATTAAACTATATATCCCGCAGCGAAGTCGAATCAGAAAGCTTAATATCGGAAGAGTGCCGGTTATAAAATAAAAATACTTTAATTAAAACGGAGGTAAAAAAATGGATTTTGAGGAGTTAAAAAACGAAAAGTTCATGCGCGTAAAAGATAACAGGCTTATAAAAATAAAGCCTGATCATCGTCCGCAGGAATCGACGAAAGAATACGACACTGTACGCTATTCCACTTGTACCAATATGTGCGAAAGCGGATGCGGTCTTAAAATATTCTTGAAAGACGGCAAAATTGTCGATGTTATGGGAGATCCGGAACACCCCCAGAACAGAGGCGGTCTTTGCTCTAAAGGCGTCGGACAGATTCAATGGTGGTATGACCCGCTAAGAGTTCATCATCCGATGATAAGGAAATCTTTATCAGACGATTTTAAAAGGGTTTCATGGGATGATGCGCTTGATTTTGCGGCCGAAAGATTAATAAAACTTCATGACGAATACGGCCCTGAGGCATTGACTGTTTTCAGGACTGGAAGGTCTTCGTTCGGCAATAAAGAAGGCGGCGCAAGATTCGCCAGGATATTCGGTACGCCTAACGTTTACGGACAGGGACCTATATGCTGTGAAAGCCCCGGCGTTTCTATGAACTATGTTTTCGGCGCAAAAGGACTCGGCAGGCTTATGAATCCTACTCAGGACTGGAAAAATTCCAAGTGTATTCTTGTAGTCGGCACAAATATGGCGGCGCAGGAAACTATTACGATGACCCACCTTCTCGATGCAAGAGATAACGGGGCATTTTTAATAGGCGTCGATCCGCGTTTTAACGCAACGCTTTCAAAATGCGATATAGGCATGAGAATCCGTTCGGGTTCGGACGCTATATTGTTTTTAGCTATGGGCAATATCATAATAAAAGAAAAACTTTACAACAAAGAATTTGTCGATAAATGGGTTGAAGGTTTTGAAGAGTATGCAAAAGAATGCGCCCAATGGACGCCTGAAAGAGCCGAAAAACTTACATACGTTCCCAAGGAAATGATTATAGAAGCCGCAAGAAGATTCGGCTCGGCAAGACCGGCATCCGTAACGGGAAATCTCGGTACTGCGCAGATATATAACTCGAACAACGTCAACAGGTCGATAGCGGCATTGTTAGCTCTTACCGGATCTATAGGCGTAAAAGGCGGCGGCTGGAACTGGCTGCATAACTGCCGTCCTCCTCTGAATTATGGACACGATTTGAACGATCTGCCGGGTTTTAAAAGACCGCAGATAACGGACAAATTAATATCATGGGGAGACAGTTCGGTACCGTGCATAATAAATGCGATGATGTATGAAAAACCCTATCCTGTTAAGGGCATTATATGGAACGGCGACCACCTGCCGCAGTTTCCGAATTCATGGAAAATGGAAGAAGCGATGAAGAAAAATATAATCAATATTCATCTTTCCATATATCCAAACCATACATATATGTTTAGTCATGTCGCGTTTCCTATAGCAATCTCAGTAGAAACAGACAGCGTTTGCCATCACGGAAACAACAGGCTTCTTCAGTGGCACAATAAAATAATACCTTATCAGCATGAACACAGAGCCGATATCGATGTTTTCGACGGTCTTGCGAAAAGGCTTAAAGGTAAAGCCGGACATTTCGACAAAGTCGAATTTAATCCGTGGGGATATTATAAAGAAGGTCCTGATAAAGGAAGAGTAAACGAAATTAAAATGACCGATTTCTTTAACGAACAGGAATCTTTTACAAGAGGTATTACTTACGAACTTCTTAATCCCGAAAAAAATCCGAAAGGCGGTTTGATGTGGCCCGTAATGTCGAAAGAAGAAGCTGTTTTCCAAGACGACGAAGCCGTTTTAAGGGGTAAATGGATAATGTATAAAGAAGGAGAAAATTATCCCGAATCCGACAAGAGATTCCCGACGCCTTCCGGCAAAATCGAACTAGCTTCCGAAGCTTTGGAGAAAATTGGCTGGTACAAAGTTCCTACGCAGGTTGAGGGTTCCGAATCGCCTCTCGGAAATTTTGAAAGAGCCAAGAAGTATCCGTTAGTACTGAATACTACCAGAATAGCGCAGTCCTTTCATGAAGGAGGCCACTGGTGGCCGTGGAACGACGAACTCGAACCCGACAGAAATATAGAGATAAATCCTACTACCGCAGCGGTTATGGGTATCGAAGACGGAGACATGGTTATAGTAGAAAACGACAGAGGATGGGTTGAAGGTCCGGCATGGGTAACAGAAATGGTACCTGAAGACGGAATATGGGCAAACTTCGGGTTTGACAGATATCAGCCGTTTCATCCATATGAATCTATTAATACCGTTATAGACGATATTATAAAAGACCCGGTTTATGGACAGATACAATTTAAAGCCGTCCTTTGCAGGGTTTATAGAAAAGGCGATACCGATCCGGATACCACAGCAAAAAAGACGCTAGAATTTTTGCAGAAAAGATTTCCGGAAGTTTGGGATCCTAAGCACCAGGATAAAAATATTATCGTCGGAAAATGGAAAAATCACTGGAAAGAATATCATGAACTTAGCATAGGCTGGAAAAAGCTTGTTAATTTTAAAGAGCCGGTCGAATGTACGCCTGTTTCCTGCGATATTCGTAAATACTAAAATTAAATTTAACCGGAAATTTGCGTGAGTAATTAATTGAAAAAACAATAAAACGCAAATTTCCGGATGTTAAAAGAAATTTAACTTAAATAAAAAATAGGAGTATAAATATGTCTTCGGAATACGGATTTGATAGAGTTCACCTTGGAGAAGAAAGAGCTTCCAGGATTACCCTGAAGTCTTCCACTCCAAAATATTCTATGAAAGTAAATGTAGAAAGATGCATAGGCTGTATGTCTTGCGAAGTATCTTGTAAAAAAGAACACAATCTTCCCGTTGGGCCCCGCAGAATGAGGGTTATACAGGTTGGACCATATTTTATTAAAAAAGGACAACTAAAAACGGTTTATCTTCCCATGAACTGTTTTCACTGCGACGATGCGGCATGCGTAAAAGCCTGTCCGACAGGTTCTATGCAGAAAAGAGCAGACGGTATCGTATTTAACGACCCTAATACCTGCATAGGCTGTAAATCTTGCATACACGCTTGTCCTTTCGGTTCTCCTCAGTTTAACGAAGCGACCGGAAAGGTAACGAAATGCGATTACTGCAAACACAGAATCGACGTCGGACTTTTACCTGCATGCGTAACTTTGTGTTCGACCGATGCATTATGGTTCGGTAATATAAACAGAATATCGACTATCGACAGAGAAAAGACCGCCAGAAAATTAACGGAACATTTATTCGGTTTTGTCGCTCCTAATCCAAGCCAAATGGGAACGTCTAATGCAAACGACACCGATAACGAGGTTAAAGTCGGATAATTAAATATTTGACTATATTTGTAAAAATATTAAAAATAAAACAAGGAGGTTATTTATGGCAGAGATACTAAAGTCTGGAACCGTGTATAATGCGCCTATAAGAGTCGATTATGTAAACGGAGACTTCGACAAGGCTGAAGAAGCATTAAAAAAAGAAAACGTTCATATTGTGGGAAGAAACGTCGCAAGCGTGACGCCTTACCATGCAACTATATTCGTAAGCTTAGAAGAAGAAGAAAAAGCTTTAAAGGCGATTAAAAAAGCAGGAATAAAAACATATCCCATAGAACCATATTTTTAAATTAACGTTAAACAATAACGGCCGTCAAACTATCGACGGCCGTTATTGTTTAAAAAAATAAAAACTTCATGCAAGATAAAAAAACGGTTAAAACATTACTTGATATTACCGCAGAAAATATTAAAAAAATTAAGGACGGCGAAATTATTTCCGTCGAAGATTCTCTCGGCAGAATAATATCGGAAGATATAATTCCTCAAAACGAAGTTCCTCCTTTTATAAGATCGGCCGTTGACGGTTTTGCGGTTATATCAAGCGATTTTTTAGAAAAAAAAATAAATAAATTCAGGGTAGAAAACCAAATAACCGCAGGTTATTCAAAAGAAATAAAACCGCTTAATTCTGGAGAAGCCGCCTTCGTAACTACGGGCGCTCCTATTCCTCCCAATGCAGACAGCGTGGTATTAATAGAAGACGTAGAAGAATATGCAGGCGGATATATGATTTACAAAAAGAAATTCGAAAAAGGTTCGTATATATCTCCCATAGGGGACGACATTAAGGCTGGAGAAATTCTTTTTGAGAAAGGTCATAGAATAAGATTCTGCGATATTGCCGCCCTATCCGGAATAGGAATGAGTTCGGTTTCCGTTTATAAAAAACCTTTGGTAGGAATATTGTCCGGAGGAAACGAACTAACGCCGCCGGGCAAAAAGTTAAAAACAAATAAAATATACGATATAAATACGACGGTTCTTAAGTCTTTAGTGTCGGATGCCGGAGGCGTACCTGAAGTAATAGGAGCGGTAGAAGACGACTTTGAAAAATTAACGCAAACTTTAAAAAAAAGCGACGAGTCTTCAAAATACGACCTTATTGTTTCTACCGGTGGAACGGGCGCCAGTTTTTTGGTTTTGGAAAATAAAGAGATAAAAAACTTTTACGACCTAGTTCCTTCCGCTATAGAAAAGACCGGAAAATTATTATTCCACGGAGTAAAATTAGTTCCGGGCAAGCCGACGTCGTTCGGCATGCTTAATAACGGCACGCCTATTTTTGCGCTTGCGGGCTGGCCTTATTCCGTTCTTATTACGTTCGACCTATTTGTAAGGCCTGTTATTCAAAGAATGTCTAACTATAAAGACCTATATAAAAGATACCCTTCCGTTAAAGCCGCTTTAAAAAATGATATAATAAAAGAAGAAGGCATAAGAAAATATTTTCAGGTTAAGTTAACTAAGAGCGGCGATTCTTTATATGCAGAAGTAATATCCGCTCCTAAACCTCCGTCCGCCGCAAGGTCATTAAGTCCAATGATAAAAGCCGACGGCAGTTTTGTTATGGAAGAGCATATTACGAATTTAAAGGCCGGAACTTTTATAGACGTTACGTTAAACGATTACGAAATAGAATATTAATACAAAATAATTATGAAACAGTATTTATTTGAATTATTTGAAAATAAAGAATACGATTCAAATTTCGAAAGATTTAAATTTAAAATCCCGTCCTTAAGAGTTTCTCTTTCAGGCAAATGCAACGAAAATTGTTTTTACTGCCATAACGAAGGAGTTCCCAAAAAAATTTCTTCGACTATTCAGACCGGAGATATAATAAACGTCGTATATTCGCTTAAAAATTTCGGACTTAAAAAAATTAAATTTACCGGCGGCGAACCTCTGCTCTATAAAGATTTAAAAAATCTTTTATATAAAGTCAAACATATCAATGACTTAAAGCTATATATTACTACGAACGGCACTCTTATAAGAAAAAGAATAAAAGATCTTAGCCCCAATATTATAGATAAAATATCGGTAAGCTTAGATACGTTAGATCCAAGGTTTTATAAATATATTACCGGAAAAGATTATCTATATGAAGTTCTTTCAGGTTTAAAAATTTTGAAAGATTATGGATACAATGTAGAAATAGATGCAGTTTTGCTAAAAAAAATAAATTCCGCAAAATCGTCTTTAAACAAATTAATAGATTATTGCATAAATAACGATTTCGATTTGCAGTTTATAGAATTATCTAACGAAACCGACGAAACTTCATATTCTAAGTTTTATGCCGACCCATACTTAACGTTAAAGAAAGCGGGATTAGATTTTTTAAACGACGATACTAATGACAGACAGTTTTTTAAAATTAAAAATTCTAAAATAACGCTATGCAGAAAGGTAAACGACGTCTGTAAATCTACCGGAGACAGATGCAGCGGCATGAGGCTTCTGCCCAACGGCGTTCTAAAAAATTTTTATTATTAAATATTAGAGGTAAATAAAATTAAATGATAGTCGAACTTAACGGAAAAGAAGCCGGATTAACGTTTGAATGCATGCATATAGTGCCTGGAAGAGGAGATTGTTCGAGAATACATCCTCATTTTCATTACGTGGACGTTTTAATCGACGGAGAATTCGACGATAAAAGAAGGATAGTCCATCTTTATAACTTAAAAGCCGTTATAAAAAGAATATGTTCCACGTTCGAGGATAAAATATTAATAGCCGATTACCCTGAAAGCGTTCAGCGCATTGCAGTGGAAGAACAGCATTACAGGATAGAAATTAACGGCAAAATGTATCTTATACCGAAAGCCGATATTTTTAAAATAAAGTGTCCGTCGTTAAATATCGAAGATTTAACGGTTTATTTCGCAGGCGAACTCGCCTCAGATTTAAAAAACAGGGAAATGTTTAACCCAATAAATTATTTTGAAGTTACGTTAAGCGAAGGCCACGGCCAAAGAGGCAGAATAAAGATAGAATTATAATTTTGCGGCCGTGCTATTTAATTAAATGCAAAAATTAAGCTGTATAATACTTGCCGGCGGCGAATCTAAAAGATTCGGAGAAAATAAAGCTTTTTTTAATTTTAATGGAAAATCGTTTATAGAAAGAGCGGCGGAAACCGCATTAAAATTAAGCGGCGATATAATAATTTCGGCAAGAGATAAAGAAGGCGCAGAACGGTATAGCAACGAATTAAAAAAAAAATTGAATATAAATCCGCATGCAATAGCCGACGATAAAAACTGCGGTTTTATAGGGCCTCTTAGAGGAATTTACAGTTGCATTAAGCATCTTAAAGGCAAATATGTCCTTGTTATGGAGTGCGACGCGCCTTTATTTAATTTTTCGGCGGCAAACGAACTTATAAAAAAAATGGAGAAGGAGAAAGTCGGTGCGGTACTGCCTTTATGGCCGGATTCCACCGTAGAACCCCTCCTTGGAATTTATAATATAAAGAAGACGGCTGCGGTTTTAGAAATGCTGAACGATTATGCGTTGAATCTAGAAAAAAATTTTCCTTTTAAGGATTCGGTGAATATTTCAAGATTTTTGCCGTCCGTATATTACTATAATATATTAGATATTATAAAAAAAAATCCGGATTTAAAAATTGAATTTTTTATGAATATTAATTCTAAGGAAGATATTGAAAATTACTTGGCGGAGAAAATTAATACCGTTAAAAAAAAATACGCAAAAAGCGTTAAAATAAGAAAGGCAAACAGATTTTTCAACGTAAAAAATCCGTCGGGAAAACCGTCGGGCATACTTGCAAACGCGCTTTATTATTGGTGGATATATTCAAAAACGGGAAATTTCATATATTTAAAAAAGTCATACGGCTATTTTAAAAAAGACGCCGACAAATATTACGCAGGCGGATTAGATTTTATGGGCGGAAAATTAATTAAAACGATTCGAGGAGATGCAGGCGCATTTAGCCAAGAAATATGCAAGTAAACAAAAATAATAAAATAAAAAGAGGCTGTTATGAGTAAAAAACTTACCAATTTAGAGGAAGATTTAAAGAAAAATCAAATAGAAATAATGCTCTATCCTTCAAAATGCGACGGATGCGAAAGCGAAGGTTTTGCGGCATGCGTAAAAGCATGCGAATCGCATATGGCTGAAAAATACGGCTCAAAATATACTGGAGCCAGAATAAATATAAAAAAGAAAGGAAACAAATTTTTCCCTCTGATATGCCACAATTGCGACGAAGCGCCATGCGTCGATGCATGTATGCCGGGTGCAAGATATAAAGACTTGGAATCGGGATGGACGGTAACAAACTATAAAAAATGCGTCGGATGCTGGATGTGCGTAATGTCGTGTCCGTTCGGAGCTATAGAAAGAATAGGAAAAGGCCATTTTGCTTCAAAATGCGACGGCTGTTCGGACGAGGATACCCCTAAATGCGTAGAAGCCTGTAAAAAAGGGGCGTTAAAAAGAATAGGAATTAAAAATTATTCATATGAAAGAAGGCTTTCCGTCGCAAAAAAAATATACGGACCTTATATAAAATCAATAGTTAAGTAATATTAAAAAGGGGATAAGATTATGAAATACGTTATTATAGGAAATTCATACGCGGGCTTATCCTGCGCCGATGCAATCAGGCGTTTCGACAAGTCCGGAGAAGTCGTAATAATATCTGACGAAAACTACAGGGCTTATGCAAGGCCTTTGATTTCATATTATTTGGAAGGAAAAACTACAGACGAAACAATATGGTATAAAGAAGACGATTATTACGAAAAAAATAATTTCGATTTAATGCTCGGGAAAAAAGTAGTTTCAGTAGATACTTCGGCTAAAAGGTTAGTTTTGGATGACGGAGCGGCCGTGAATTACGACAAACTTTTTATAGGTCCCGGCGGAACGCCTTTTATACCGCCGACGGAAGGATTTAACCCCGATTCTCCAATGATGGGTACTTTTACTCGATTCGACGACGCAAAAAAAATGGAAAAAGCCGCAAAAATGTCTAAAAGAAAAGAAGCGATAGTCGTAGGCGGCGGGCTTATAGGGCTTAAAGCATCCGAAGGTCTAAGGGCATTAGGCCTTCATACGACGATAGTAGAATTGTTGCCGAGAGTTCTAGGACTTGCCCTCGACGAAGTATCAGGAAATATTACTTCAAAAAAACTGAACGAAAACGGCATAGATACTGCTACGGGCGAAACTGTCACAAAAATTAATTTAGACGAGTCCGGTAATCCCGTCAGCGTATTATTGAAAAGCGGGAAAGAATTGCCTGCGGATATCGTAGTAGTCGGTGTAGGCGTCAGGCCTAACGTTGCATTTCTTGAAGGCAGCGGAATAAAAATAGACAGAGGCATAATAGTAGATAAAACTATGATGACGAGCGTTAAGGACGTATATGCCGGAGGGGACGCCGCCGTAATATATGACGTTATAAACAAGCGTCCAAATATAATAGCCATAGTTCCGCTTGCCTGTGAAGAAGGAAGGGTTGCAGGCACGAATATGGCGGGCGTTTACAGAGAATATCCTGGCGGTATGGGTTTAAATTCCGTCGAAATTTATGGACTTCCTATAGTAACTATAGGTTTAACCAATCCTTCTAACGAAACGCAGAATGTTTACGTATTTCAAGACGATAAGATTTACAGAAAATTAGTATATGATGGAGAAGTACTCGTAGGAGCTATACTACTAGGCGATATTTCCGGCAGCGGAATATTATCGGCAATTATAAGACAGGGATTAAAATGCCTAAAATATAAAGACGAATTTTTAAACGGCAACATATATTCATTCGTAATAGATAACGAATTTGAAATATACAATATAAATGAAGGCTATGCCATAAGGGGAGATTTCGAAGACCTTCCAGAATTTTCAAGGACTAACTGGCGGTAACCGGTAATTAACATATTAAAATACTTAATATGTTAAAAAATATGTTATTAACGTCGAAGATTTAATTTAACAATATATAATTTAGATATACTATGCATACAAAGCGGTGATAAATTATGAATAGCGAAAACGAAAAACCTCTTACCGTTTTACTGGAAGAATTATTAATAGAAGTGCGCTCCGTATCTTCCGAAAATTTCGATAAGTGGTATGAAAAGAAAAGGAAGGTTTTTAACATCGGCGTTAAAAATTACCCCACGAAAGAAGAATTCATAAAATACGTCAACTACGCATTAAGCATCGGGCATTAAATTCTGTCCCTGTTTTCCAATTTTCCAGTTTGCGACAGGGTCAGAATTGAATTCTGCCCCTTACTTTCCGATTTGTGACAGGGCCAGAATTGAATTCTGACCCTGTGTTTATCTGAGTTTTTCCATCAGGGGTTTCTTGACGTAGTCTAATGCAACCATATAAATAAAAGTTGCAACAAGCAGTATAAATATATATGTGAAAGGAACTTTAGCCATAAGTATGCCGAAACCGGCCATTAAAGTTATAATTATTAAATCTAAAGCGCTTGCCAGCATTAAATAGTTTCCCGGTTTAGAACTCCAGAAATGACGTTCTTCCCTTACTAAATATACCGTCGCCTGTGCGCTGAATACAAGCGATAAAAATGCAAACGTTTGAACCTCCGGCATATTCATTCCTATAACGTAATATCCTATATAATATGAAATAAAAGAATAAATCAGCCATGCCCCTGCTATTATAAGAGATGCCGATACTATAAGTTTTATTTTCCATTTATCAGGTTTATTGGAATATACGGCATTGTCTTTAGCTATGGACATAGTTACAAAATCGTTAGCAAAAATCAGTATAAGAATAAGTTTCGGGGTAGTAACGAACTTCCCGAAAAATATAAGACCTAAACTCAAAAAAAGAGCAACCTGAAAGGTTTTTGATATTTTATTTAAAGTATAAGTAAGCATTCTCCTGTATACCATTCTGCCGTATTTTACGGCATCCACGATATTTGCAAGACCCGGTTCCGTCAATATCAGGCTAGCCGATGCCTTTGCAACGTCCGTAGCATTAGCTACGGCAATGCCGACCTCCGCCTGTTTAAGCGCAGGCGCATCGTTTACTCCGTCGCCGGTCATTCCTGTAATCTTTTTTAGTTTCTGCAAACCCTGTACGAGATGAAACTTGTCTTCAGGGAAAACTCCCGCAAACACATCGCAACCGGATGGATTTTTAAATTTTTCCTTCGTGCATACGCCGTCTCCAAGTCCTATTAAGCGGGCAGTCGTTTTAGCCGTAAGCTCCGTATCGCCGGTTACCATTCTAACCCTTATTCCTAAATCTTTAAGTTCTTTTAGCAGTTCTTTAGAGTCGTCCCTTGGAGGGTCGGACAGTCCAAGGATTCCCACCGGAAAATATTTATTTTCTTCGTTTTTTATCGTTACAGCTATTACCCGATACCCCATAGCCTCTAATTTTTCCGATTCTTCCGACAATATTTTAGCTCCGGTTTCATCCAAATTTTTTGCGACTATTATAGGAGAACCTTTTATGGACGTTATTAAATTTTTTTCTCCGTTTTTGTATGTTTCCATTACTGCTTCGGCTCTTTTAGTCTGCGGGTCAAAAGGTATAAATTTAACTGTTTTTCCTATTTCAGGCAGATTTAATTTATTGTTTTTTATATAAGACAGTATGGATAAATCTATCGGGTCCTGCGTAGACTCGTCCGATGCCGCCGCTGCGTATGCAAAAAGTTCATTTTCGCCGAAAGGTTCAAGCGGTTTAAAAGCTGTAAGAGAAAGTTTATTTGCCGTTAATGTGCCTGTTTTATCGGAACATAATTCTTCCATAGAGGCAATATCTTCTATTGCAGAAAGATGCGTTACCAATATTCCCCTGCTTGCAAGTTCCATAGAAGCAAGCGCCGTAGCCAAAGTAAAAGTAACCGGCAGGGCGACCGGTATAGACGCTACTAAGAGGATTAAAGCAAAAGGCAGCATTTCGGCAAAATTCAATTTGTATATAAGGGCGTATGCAAGTATTAAAACTACGAGAATGCCGTCAATCATAATAAAATAGCGTACGATTTTTAGAATTAATTCTTCTATGTGACCCTTAGTTTTTGCCGATTTTATAAGTTCCGCCGTTTTCCCGAAATAGCTTTTTTCTCCGGTCGCCGTAACCTTGCAGGTGGCTTCCCCTCTTTTAATGACTGAACCGGAATATATAAGTCCGCCTTCGTTTCTGTCCACCGGCTGTGATTCTCCGGTTAATGCCGACTGGTCGACCAATACGTTTCCGGAAATAATTTCGGTATCCGCCGGAACCAAATCACCCATTCTTACATGAATTATATCGCCTGGAACTAATTGTTCGGCGCTTAATTTGATCCACTTTCCATCCCTTAAAACCTTTGATATAATTTTTAACTGTTTTTTTAAAAGCTCCAGAGCTTTTTCCGCCTTGTTCTCCTGTTGAAACGATATAATAGCGTTAAATAAGATTAAACCGATAATAATATATGCTTCTATGTTTTTTCCTAATATTAATTCGATTATAAAAGTAAACTCCAGCATCCATGCTACAGGATTCCAAAATTTTAATAGAAAAATTTCAACCGGATGCTTTTTTTTCTCTTTTATTTCGTTTAAGCCGTACCTTTTAGTTAACTCTTCGGCTTCGGAAGACGATAGCCCTTTTATTTCTTTGTCCATATCCATTTTATCCTTTATCCTTTCCAATTAATTACAGGGGCAGAATTGAATTCTGTCCCTGTAATTAATTAATTATGTTATAATTATTAATAAATGCTTTTACGTCGTGTTCTAATTTTTACGATTTTATATTATACATCAATATGCTTTATACATACAAATACTGCTTTAATCCTGCAATAGAACGACAAAAACTTCTTGGATATGTTATAATGATTAGAAAGATTTGTCAGAAAAAGGCGTCAGATTTTATTTTACGCATACCGAAAGAAACAATTAACGATAAAAGATTTTGCGTAAAATTAATCTGACATCTTTTTCTTCTAATACAGGATGAAAATACTTACAAACGGTAAAAATTTATGATTAAAACAAAAAGCGATAAAATTCCTGCAGTCGTTTCTTTTCTGGCAAGGTCGGGTACGGGTAAGACGACTTTATTAGAAAAAATAATAAAAATACTGTCTCAAAAGGGATATAAAGTCTCTTCTATAAAACACACCGACCATAACGTTTCTGCCGATAAGGAAGGGAAAGATTCTTGGAGGCATAAAAATGCCGGAGCATTTTCAACAATGCTTATATCTAAAGAAAAAATTTCATTTTTCAGCGATATAGAGACGTCCGCCGATATCAACATAGACCTTTTAAAATCTAATTTTTTTAAAGGATCCGACATAGTTATAGTAGAGGGTTTTAAAGAACTCGGCATAAAAAAAGTTGAGCTTGCGAGAAAAGATGCAGGCGGTTTAGAATTAAGATTTAAAAACGACCCTAACCTTATTCTTGTCTGCGCCGATGAGCCGATAAGCGGTTTGAGCGTTCCTCAAATAAATATTAACGACGCAGAAAAAATATCTGATTTTATAGAAAAAGAGATTATTCTGACTAATTATAATATATAAATAAGCATATGAGAGAAATCAGCCTCGGCAGAAGTATTTTGGCACCCATGGCGGGGATTACGGGATATCCTTTCAGGAAAATATGCCTGAAATACGGGGCGGAATTTTCTTTTACGGAGATGATAAGCGCCGAAGGTTTTTTGCGCAATGATAAGAAAACGCTTGAACTTCTTGAAACCGGAAGCGGTATTTCAAAAACGGGCATTCAGTTATTCGGCAATTCTGCCGCCGTATTGTCGGAAGCCGCTAAAAAAGCATTCGATCAAGGGTTTAAGGTTATAGACATAAATGCCGGCTGTCCGGTTAAAAAGGTTGTTAAAACCGGCGCCGGAAGCGCATTATTAAAAGATTCCGCTCTTTTTGCGGACATAGCAGCTTCCGTCAGAAAATCGGTCAAAGACGCTTTTTTCACCGTAAAATTTAGAAGCGGTTTCGATTTTAATTCGGTAAATTTTGTCGAGATAGGAAAAATTGCCGAAGATTCCGGTATAAATGCTCTTTTTTTTCATCCGAGGACGCGCTCTCAGATGTTCGGCGGAACGGCGGACCATTCCCAGACTAAAAAACTTAAGGAATTAGTTAGCATTCCAGTTTATGCAAGCGGCGACATATTTACGGCGGACGATGCCTTGAATACGATGAGTTATACCGGCGCCGACGGAATTATGTTCGCAAGGGGAGCCGCAGGTAAACCATGGATATTCAGGGATTATGCAAATATATCGGATGCCGGCGGACAGGGGCAGACTGAAAAAAAAGAAACGGATATGACTGATAAAATAGATATACTGCTTGAATTAAACGAAGAAATATCTTCTTTTTACGGTGAAACAAGAGGATGTAACATTATTAAACCGCATCTTTATAATTTTTTAAAGGGATTCAAAGGCTCCAAAGAACTAAGGGCGTCAGTCAATAGCGCAAAAAGCGGAAAAGAGACGGACGAAATTTTAAAAATGCTTAGAACACAAGTAGCGTCTAATGAATATTCTGAATCTGCTGGATAAATTTTTAAACGCACGCGCAGATGACGGACGGATTTTGATAAATTCCGATTTTTGCGTCAGGCTTAAAACCCCTATGGCGGGCTGCTATGAATGCATAGAAAGATGTCCCGATTTATCTATAAAAATAACCGATGCCGAAATCAATATTCTGGAAAACTGCTCAAACTGCAACGCTTGTCTTTACTTATGCCCTAATTCCGTTTTTTACGTTAAGAATAAGAATAAGAAAGATGAAGCCGATAAAAATTTAAAGAATTTTTATTTTTGCGGTAAAACCGAAAAATATTTTAAAAATTTTAAAATTTCCGCGGCCGGCGCTAATTACCTTATAAAATGTATTTACGAATTAGAAGACGTAGATATAATTTCTTCCTTAAAAAATAGATTTGACATAACATTCGTTTCGTCCGACTGCAAATCATGCAGGCTTAAATATTTTCATAATAAAAAAATCAAAAGAATAAACGAAATAACAAAGTTTTTAAACGAAGAAAACGCTTTTAAGGAAATTAACGCGGAGGATTTTAATTTTAAAGAGTTTGAGGAAAAGCATAACAAAGAGAAAAGGGTATATAATTTTAATCATACCGGAGATAAAGCATCAGATAGCGAAAAGGATAAAAGAAGTATTGAAAACGCCGGCGGGGTTAAAACTGCGGGGACGTTAGACCGAAGAGAGTTTTTTAAAAATTCGTTTAAAAGTTTGAAAGACAACGCAAAAAAGCTCGCAGAAAACGTTTCTATCGAAGACCTTCCTTTATCCGAACTATATTCCCAATTCATTCCTGCCGGAAAAAACGATAAAAACATAAATTATTCGTTATTAAAAAGGCAGAAAAAAATTTATAAGTTTTTGAAGGAAAACAAAGAGTTGGTGCCGCTTTTTAATATAAAACTGCCTAAAATAAACGAAAATTGCGTCTTTTGCTCTAACTGCTGGGAAATGTGTCCTGCCGGCGCATTAATTTTTAAGGAAAACAAAATATCGCTTGAGCCGTTTTTTTGTACTTCCTGCGGTCTTTGCAAGGATATATGCAGTTTCGGAGCGATAAGAATGTATAAGGCATCCGACATAAAAGATATTTCCGTAGAAAAAATTCTCCTTCAAAATAAAAATAATTTTTAATTTGTGACATAAGTCATATATTAAAAATATACCGTTTGCTAATATTAAATAAAACATACAATATAAATAAACAATAAAAATCCCCTAATTTAATTTTAAAAATTGAGGAAAAAATTATGGAAAACTTAAACGAAGAAAAAGAAAAAAGCTGCATAGAAGTGACCGAAGAAGATATCAGGGAAGCATTCGAAAAACACAAAACTTACATCGATATATCTTTGGGCGATTTCATTAAAATTTACAAAGATGCGTTTGCGCTGGCGAAGGATAAAGTTCATGGCATTACCGTCGATAAAGTGATGTCGAAAAATGCGGTTTCAGTGCATGAAAATTCTGGAATACACGATGCAATGAATCTGCTTGCGGAAAAAAGGCTGACATGCGCTCCGGTAGTTAACGACGAAAACGCAGTCGTCGGATTTCTGTCCGATTCCGATATCTTAACCAGCGCGGGAGTCATAAAAAAACACACGTTTAAAGATTTGGTAAGACACCTTATAGGCGAGCCTACCCCTCATTCTCAAAGAACTATCGATGCCAAAAATGTTAAAGATATTATGACTTCGCCCGCAATTACCGTATCGACGGACACGTGTATTAAAAAAGCGGCGTCGGTATTTAACGAAAAACGCATAAAAGTTATGCCGGTCGTCGATATTAACGGAAAACTCGCCGGCGTAATATCTATGACGGATATAATAAAACATATCGATAAAAATTAAAAAAATAAATAAAATTAACTATAATTATAGCGGGGAAACTAAAATGTGGATTAAAGAATACTTTGACAGAATGAAAGGCGGAGGAGAAAACGCAACTACCATAAGCCTGCACGTAATCTTTTGGTCGGGTTTAGCTTCTATAATCGGTATAGGCGTGGTTGCATATATATCCGCAAAATTTTTCAATCCGTACGACTTGACTTTACTTATAGGTTCTTTCGGAGCGTCGGCGGTTCTTATATACGGCGCTATTAAAACCCCTCTCGCACAGCCGAGAAATCTTATGGGCGGTCATATTCTTTCAGGTTTTGTAGGAGTCGCAAGCTATAAACTGCTCGGTCATATAAATATGCCTTTAGCGGCCGCGGTGGCGGTTTCGTTTGCAATTATGCTTATGCATGCCACTAAAACCCTTCACCCTCCAGGGGGTGCCACTGCTTTAATAGCGGTTATAGGGGGTAAAGGAATTTATAAGCTTGGTTTTCTTTATCCGCTGATGCCGGTAGGTTTGGGAGCGTTAATACTATTAATAGTCGCAGTAGTAGTAAATAATTTTTCTAAATACAGGAAATATCCGGAATATTGGTGGTAAGATAGAAAAAGTCAACTAGAAAAAGGTGTCAGATTTATTTTACGCATACTAAAATGAACAATTAACGATAAAAGATGTTGCGTAAAATAAATCTGACACCTTTTTCGTTTTAAAATTTAAATTATATAAAAATGGTTCGGTTTTAAAATTTAAATGACAAGCATAAAAAAAATCTTGACAAAAAAGCATAATTATTTAATAATATAAAACTACGCTTAAATTATACATATATATTATTTTATATTTTATTTCGGGAGATTTTGAATGACTGAAAGCAAGTGGATATTGGTTGACGCAAAAGATATAAGCCTTGGAAGAGTAGCAAGTTTTACGGCCAACAGGCTTATGGGCAAAGATAAAGCGGACTGGACGCCGTATGCCGACAACGGAGATTTCGTTATAATAATAAACAGCGCCAAAGCTAAATTAACCGGAAAAAAAACCGAAGACAAAGAGTACCATTTTCACAGCGGTTATCCGGGAGGACTTAAGACGTTCAAATATAGAGATATGGTAAAAAAAGACCATTCGTATCCTCTGCTTTCGGCTATAAAAGGAATGCTTCCGAAGAATAAACTGTCCGACGCGGTAATAAAAAAAGTTAAAATATACGAAGGCGAAGAGCATCCTCATGCTGCGCAAAAGCCGGTGAGGGTAGAAATAGCCGATAAGGTAAAGTAATATAAAGTAAACAATTAAAATATAGAAATTAAATCAAGATATAATTAATAAGGTAAAAGCTGATGGCTAAAAAAAGCATTATACACGCGGTAGGTAAAAGAAAAACAGGTATTGCAAGGGCTTATTTTAAAGAAGGCGCCGGCAAAATAATTATTAACGGAAGAGATTTCGAGCAATATTTTCCGCTTGAAAGCCACAGGGTTTCTGCAGTAAGACCTTTAGCTTTTTATTCTATAGAAAATAAGTTTGACGTATATATAAACGTATCCGGCGGCGGATTAAGCGGCCAAGCCGGAGCGGTAAGACTGGCTCTCGCAAAAGCTATTCTTCTTGTAAATCCGGAATTAAAAGAAACTCTTGCAAAAGCCTCTATGCTTACAAGGGATCCCAGGGTCAAAGAAAGAAAGAAATACGGGCAGAAAGCGGCAAGAGCAAGATTCCAGTTCTCTAAGAGATAATATAATCGTTATATCCATAAATGATAAGAGTTTCGATTGTAGGGGCATCCGGTTACAGCGGCGTATATCTTATACGGGCGCTGTCGTCAAGACCGGATGTTTCTATATCGGTAATTACTTCAAACAGTAATGCCGGTAAAAAACTTTCAGATTTTTTTCCGCTATTTGCAAAAACATTTCCTAAAAACAGTTTATTATCCAAGATTAAATTTTCGCTTTTTGATGCAGACTTAATAGGCGGGTCTTCGGATGCCGTATTTTTTTGTCTTCCGCACAACGAAAGTTCTAAACTTATACCGGCTGTTTTAAAAAAAAACAAAGACGTTAAAATAATCGATATAGGAGCCGATTTCAGATTCGACGACGTATCGGTCTATGAGCGGAATTATGGCAGGCATAACGCTCCGGAATTAAACGGCGGTTTCGTTTACGGTCTTTCCGACGTTTTTTACGATAAAATCAAAAATTCGCAATTTATCGCCAATCCCGGTTGTTATCCGACGGGCGCTTTACTGCCGATATTGCCACTTGTTTTTAAAGGATGCGTCGATTTTTCGTTTCCGGTTATAATAGACTCTATGTCTGGGATTTCCGGCGCAGGCAGAGGCTTAAAACTGCAGAATCTTTTTTGCGAGATAGAAAATTCCGCAAAGGCCTATAACGTCTGGACGCACAGGCATCTGCCGGAAATTAAAGAAAAAATAGAAAAAGCCTGCAAACTTACGCCCGACGTTATATTTACTCCTCATGTTATTCCGGTTTCCAGAGGCATACTGACCACTGTATATTTAAAATTAAATAAAGATTCAACTATGGAAAATATAGCCGGCATATATGAAAGTTTTTATTCGGGTAGCCCTTTTGTATCGATACTTAATAATATAGAAGACTGCAATATAAAAAACGTCGTCTATACCAATAACTGCCATATCGCTTTTGAAATACGCGAAGAAAACGCCGCAGGTTCGGCAGGTTTAATGGTTAAAATAGTCAGCGCCATAGACAACCTCGGAAAAGGAGCTTCCCTCCAGGCAATTCAGAATATGAATCTTATGTTCGGTTTGGAGCCCGACTTCGGAATACCGCAGTATTCGCCGTATCCTTAATAGACCCCGTTTATTTTTACAAAAAAGGTGTCAGATCTATTTATTCTTTTACTCCCGACTGCGTTTGCGAGAAAAAGGTGTCAGATTAATTTTTTGCAAATAATTTTTAATATTAATTGACTGTTAAACATGCAAAAAATAAAATCTGACACCTTTTTCTCCTGACACCTTTTTCTCTTATGCAAAAAATAAAATCCGATAACTTTTTCTAAAGAAAATTTGCAGAATTAAGAATATTGTTTTTCCTTGAAACATTACCTCTTAATCTGAGATAATAAATAAATATGAAATTATCCGGATATAAAAAACGAACTAAGTATCTGCTTCTTATTATTGCGGTTTTAACGCTATCTGCAGCATCGGCCGTATTTTTTCATTCAAAATCAAAATCGGGCGCTAAAAATAACCGCAATAAAATAGTAAAACCTATAAAAAAAATTAAAAATTCGTCGTTAATTATCGGTTTGCCTGCCGATGCGACAAATCTTATAGGCAATATGGCGGCAGATGCGCCTACCGCAGAAGTTACCTCTCAAATTTACGACGGGCTGGTCAGGTATAACCGTAATTTCAAGATAGTTCCCGATCTTGCAAAATCTTGGAAAATAAGCAACGGCGGCAAAACTATTACTTTTTATTTAAGGCGCAAAGTTTATTGGCAGAACGGACAAAAATTTACGGCAAAAGACGTTATGTTTACATACCGCTTGATGGTAAACCCTAAAACGCCCACGCCTTATGCCGCAGAATACCTTAAGGTTTATAAAGCCCAAACTATAGGAAAATATATTTTTCGGGTAACTTACAAAAAGCCTTACGCCCCCGCTCTTTCTTCATGGGGATTGAGCATACTGCCGGAAAAACTTTTAAAAGGAAAAAATCTTTTAACTACTAAATTGAGAAGCCATCCTATAGGTACCGGCCCATACGAATTCGATAAATGGGTTCACGGATACGAAATAGTCCTGAAAGCCAACCCTCATTATTTTATGGGCGCTCCAAAAATAAAGCGCCTCGTATATAAGATAGTGCCTGACATTTCGTCTATGTTCCTGATGCTTAAGTCTAATGGCATAAGTTACATGGGGTTAAGCCCTATTCAGTATAAATACGAATCCAACGGAAAGGGGTTTAATTCAAAGTTCAAAAAATATATTCATCCCTCTTTAAGTTTTACTTTTTTAGGTTATAATCTTCTAGATCCTCTTTTTAAAAACATAAAAGTTAGGCAGGCTTTGAGCTATGCGATAAATAAAAAAGAGATAATAAAAGGCGCACTTTTTGGATTAGGCGTTCACTGCTATGGCCCTTTTATGCCGGGAACTTATTTTTATGATAAGAACGTAAAAAAATACAGCTATAACCCCGATAAAGCGCTTAGGCTTTTAAGGCAAGCCGGTTGGCGCTTAAAAAACGGAATTTTGGAAAAAAACGGCACTCCTTTCAGGTTTACGATACTCACTCCGCAAGGAAATCAGGAAAGGCTTTCCGCTGCAGAGATAATACAGCAAAATTTAAAAAAAATAGGTATAAAAGCAGACATAAGAGCTATGGAATGGACGTCCTTGATATCCGAATTTATTATGAAAAAAAATTTTCAGACCGTTTTGCTGGGATTTACCATAACGCCAGACCCTTATGATAACGCTTCGATATTTACCGGTTCTAATATTGTTCCTAAAGGCTTAAATTTTACCTCTTTTAATAACCTCGAAATTGACGATTTGTTCAGAAAAGCAAGGTCGACGTTTAATTTAAAAAAGCAGAAAAAGTATTATTTTAAAATACAGCGCATTCTCGCAAAAGATGCCCCTTATACTTTTTTGTACGTTCCTTATGCTATGCCTGTTGTCGTCAGGTCGGTAAAGGGAATAAAGCCCGCGCCTGCAGGAATAGGTTACGATATAAGAAAATGGTATTACGCTGAATTTAACGATTAATTAAAAAACTATTCAATTTTTTTCGAACGTTATAAACTTAAATGCGGAGGAAATTATAATGGAAAAAGAAACAAAGCTGACTCATCTGGACGAAAACGGAATGCCTAAAATGGTTGACGTGTCTGAAAAAAACGGCACGGTCAGAATAGCTTCCGCCCATGCAAAAGTTACTATGTCGGAAGAAGCTTTTAAACTTGCGACCGGCGGAGGAGGAAAAAAGGGAGACGTCTTCGGAACTGCAAAGATAGCCGGAATTATGGCGGCTAAAAAAACGTCGGAATTAATTCCTTTATGCCATCCTTTAAATATAGAAGGATGCGATATTTTGTTTAAAACGGACGAGAAAGAAAATTCTATCAATATAATATCCTCCGTTAAAATATCGGGAAAAACCGGCGTAGAAATGGAAAGCTTGACGGCCGTATCCGTAGCGGCGCTTACCGTTTACGATATGCTGAAGGCTGCGGATAAATCCATAGAAATATCTGATATTTACCTTATAAGCAAAGAAGGCGGAAAAAGCGGAACGTATAAAAGAAAGTAAAACCCTAAATCGGGATTTGGGTTAAAAAAATTTATTGCAAATTTTAAACGTTTATCCTATAATATCAAAAACCGTATTCTTATAATAAAAATCAATCGATTTAAACGGCGGGATGAAGTCTGCCGCCGCCAAGAATTGTTAAAATAATAGAGGTTATAAATGTTAAAACATGACGTTGTTATTGTCGGCGCCGGACTTGCGGGATTAAGGGCGGCCGTAGAACTTAGGAAAAAAGGCATAGATGTCGTAATAGTCAGCAAGGTTTATCCTACGCGTTCCCATTCGGGAGCGGCTCAAGGCGGAGTCAACGCCGCGTTTGACGAAAACGATTCATGGGAATCCCATTTTTTCGATACCGTAAAAGGCAGCGATTATCTCGGCGACCAGGATGCCATAGAAATACTGACGAGCGAAGCCCCCGGAAACATACTTGAACTTCAGAGCATGGGCGTCGTTTTTAACAGAAACGATAAAGGCGGCATAGCACAGAGGCCTTTCGGCGGACAAAGTTTCCCTCGTTCCTGCTACTATGCGGATGCCGTGGGACATATGATGCTGCACGGATTGTTCGACAACGTACTTAAATATAAAACCAAAATTTTGTATGAATATTTCGTTACAAGCCTGCTTACCGATAATGGAAAAGTCAGCGGCGTAGTGGCATACGATATTAAAAACGGAAAATTCGAGGGTATTGCCGCAAAGGCGGTTTTATTCGCTACCGGAGGTTACGGACAGGTTTATTCTTCCAATACCAATGCGTTAATAAATACCGGAGACGGCATGGCGATATCTATTAATGCCGGAGTTCCGCTGATGGATATGGAATTCGTACAGTTTCATCCAACTACGCTTAAAAGCACCGGAATATTGGTAACGGAGGGAGCAAGAGGAGAAGGCGCTTATCTGCTTAATTCGCTCGGCGTCCGCTTTATGTCTAAATATGCTCCTAAAGCTATGGAACTTGCGCCAAGAGACGTGGTTGCAAGAGCGGAGCAGACCGAAATAAACGAAGGCAGGGGCGTCGACGGAGCAATTCTTTTAGATATAAGGCATCTCGGCAAAGAAAGAATAATGGAAAGACTACCTCAGATTATGCAGTTATCTATAGATTTTGAAGGCGTTAATCCTATTCACGAGCCTATTCCTATTAGACCGGGCGCTCATTACTCTATGGGCGGAATTAAAACGGATTATAACGGAAGAACCGTAATAGAAGGTTACTATTCGGCAGGCGAGTCTGCCTGCGTCAGCGTCCACGGAGCAAACAGACTCGGCGGAAATTCCCTTCTCGATACGGTAGTATTCGGCAGAAGGGCGGGAATAGACATAGCCGAATATCTTAAATCTGCCGCCGGAGACAGAAAATTCGACGAATCGGCGATAAAAAGAGACGAAGAAAAATTCGAAAAATTAAAAAAATCGTCGGGAAAAGAAAGACACGGCCTTTTAAAATCCGAACTTCAGGAAGAGATGAGAGCGGACGTCGGGGTATTCAGGGAAGAAAATGCCATGAAAAAGGCTTTAGATAAAATAAGCGAACTCAAAGAACGCGCAAAAAATATAGGAATAGACGACAAATCGAAAACATTTAATACAGATATCGTAGAAGCATTCGAGTTTAGCAATATACTGCTTATAGCCGAAGTAATCGCTAGAGGAGCTATACTCAGGAAGGAATCGAGGGGAGCTCATTACAGGACGGATTTTCCGGAAAGAGACGATTCCAACTGGCTCAAACATACGCTTGCGACATTAGACGGAAACGGAAACATAAAATTCGATTTTTCCGAAGTTGCGATAACTAAATTTAAACCTCAGCCGAGGACGTATTAACGTATTAATAGCGAGGAAAAAATATAATGGAATTCAAGGTAAGAGCATACAGATTTAATCCGGAAACCGACGAAAAACCGTACTACAAAGAATATACGGTAGAAGACTATCCGGGTATGACGGTTTTAAACGCCTTAATAAAAATAAAATCGGAGCTTGACGGAACGCTCAGCTTTAGAAGGTCATGCAGAAGCGCTATCTGCGGTTCCTGCGCGATGAAAATAAACGGAATAACAAAGCTTGCATGTAAAACGCAGGTTAGTTTAGAAATCGATAAATTTGGAATACTTAACGTCGAACCACTTGCCAATATGCCCGTAATTCGCGATTTAATCGTCGATCAGGAGGTCTTTTTCGATAAAATAAAAGCTATAAAACCTTATCTGCTCGGACAGAGGGAAGACGAAGCGCATAACCGTTTCCACGCATTAAAAGAAGGCGAAAAAATCAGTCAGCCGGTTTACGATAAATCGGAGTTTAAAAATTTGACCGGAAACGAAGATACGCCCAATTGCATTTTATGCGAATGTTGCTATTCCGAATGCGGCGGAGTAGTCGGCAATAAAGACTATCTTGGACCTGCCGCTCTCGCTAAATTATACAGATATGCCGAAGATCCGAGAGATAACGATAAAAACGGTTCGCGTTTAGTAAACGGTTCTATGCCTAACGGTTTTTGGGACTGCGTTCACTGCCAGTCATGCGAACAGTTCTGCCCGAAAGGCATTTCTCCGGTAAAATCGATAGTAAGGCTGCATGAAAAATCGGTTAAAAATTCCATTACTTTTTCGTCAGGCTCAAAGCATGTGGTTTCTATAGCAAGATCTATAGGCGAAACGGGAAGGTTAGACGAAATAAAAGTTGCATTTGAATCCGGAGGCGTTACCGGGCTTTTAAACGATCTGCCCGTTGCGTTCGGCGCAGGCCTAAAGGGGAAGATACCGCCTTTCAGGCATAAATTAATAAAAGATATGGAAGATATTCGGCTTGCATATAAAGAGCTGGACTTGGAGGATAAATTATGATTACATATGCTTATTATCCGGGGTGCGTAGCTCAGGAAAGCGGCAAAGAACTCGATAACGCCACAAAATTTATTGCAGGCAAATTAGGCATAAATTTAATTCCTATGCCTGAGGCATCATGTTGCGGAGGCGGAGTTATCGACGGCTTCGATAAAAACTTAAAGCTTTTTATAAACGGAAGAACCCTTGCTTTGGCGGAAAAAGAAGGGCTCGATATAATGACTATATGCAACACCTGCACTCTGACTCTCAGCGAGGTAAACGAAGAACTTATAAATAATCCCGAATCATTAGAAAAAACAAACCAATATCTTGCTAAAATAGGTCTGAGATATACCGGAAAAGTTAAAGTGAAGCATATTTTATATGCCGTAAGAGACGACATAGGATTCGATAAATTAAAAGAAAAAGCGGTTAAAAGCCTGAAAGGAATAAAAATAGCCCCGTTTTACGGATGCCATATACTCAGGCCGTCAAGCGCAGTTAAGTTCGACGACGTGGAAAATCCTCAAGGATTTGAAGAGCTGATTAAGGCTCTGGGCGGCGAACCGGTATCTTATGTCAGAAGGACCAAATGCTGCGGATTTCAAACGATACTCGTAAACGAATCAACTTCTACTTCGCTTGCGGGCAACGCCATTTACGAGGCTCAGGAGAAAAATGCCGACGTCATGGTTACCCCTTGCCCTTTATGCCACTTAAGTTTAGATACTTATCAGACGGTTGCGGCAAAAAACATAAACAAAAAATTATCTCTGCCTATACTTCATTTGCCTCAGCTAATAGGCATAGCCTTAGGCGCCGATTATGCCGAAATGGGTTTTTCGAGGCATAACGTTTCGCTTAGGGGCGTAATGGCCAAAGTCAGGCAGAACGAAATATAATAAAAAAAATAAAAAGAGGAAGGTTAAAATGTCCGATACTATAAACGTAGTTCTTAAAGCACTTAAAGGTCTTTCGATTATCGCACAGGAAAAATTAGACGATTATGTCGATATATCGGATGAAGAGAGCAGGGAAGCGGCAGACCAGATTATCGAAACCGTTAAATATGAATCAGGCGTTATTTTTAAGTCTATAAAAGAAAAAGTCGCCGATATTCTGCTTGACGAAATGAATTTCGCTTCTACTTACGACGTAGAAGAGCTGACCAAAAAAATCCAAAAATTAGAAGCAAAGATAGAAGAGCTTACAAATAAAAAATAGCGGTAATCCCTTAATCTTAATCGGCGTCGTATTTTTTATATTCCATTACGACTTCGACGTTCGATTTTATACCGAATGCTTCTTTTATGCTGTTTCTTAAAAACTTTATATCCGTCATAGTAAATATTTTTCCTTTATTGCCCGTAAAAAATATAAAAGTAGGAATTTTTTCTCCTTCTTTTTGTACGCCGTAGCTTATGTATTTATAAATCCTGCCGCTGCGCGGCTCAGTTTTCGCGGTTTCGATGAATCTGTTTAAATCTTTCTTTTTTATTTTTACGCTTTTTGAATCGAATATTTCCATAGACATATCTAATATCTTGTTTAAATTTTTATTCGTCTTTGATGAAATATATACGAAAGGCATTCCGGAAAACTCTTTTAACTTATACTTAATTTCATTTTTTAACTGTACTGCGTTTTCCGGCAGTTTTTCTTTTAAATCCCACTTCGTAAATGCTATTATGACGGGTTTTTTTTCAAGCGTTATTCTTCTCAGTAATGACAGGTCTTCATGCGTAACATCCGAATTTATATCTATAAAAAGAACTACCACATCCGCCCTCTTTATTTGATTAAGGCTCTGTTTTTGGAAGGCTTCGGAATTTAAATCAAGTTTATTTTTTTTTCTGATGCCTGCAGTATCTACTAAAGTTATCGAACGCCCTTTATATCTGATATACGTGTCTATGGAATCGCGCGTGGTGCCGGGTTTGTCGTCGGTAAAAAGCAGGTCTTCTTTTAACAAGGTGTTTATATAAGTAGATTTTCCGCTGTTAGGTCTTCCGATTATGGCTATTTTAAAAGAATTTTCGTTTTCTTCGCCGGTTTTTTTAGGTTTTACCGGTTTTTTAATATTTATTTCTTCGGCTATTTTTTCGAGAATTTCATATATGCCCGTTCCTTTTTCCGCGCTTGCGGTTAAAACCGTTTTTATGCCGAGACCTATAAATTCGCTTTCCGCTCCGTTTGCATCCTTGGGAGAATCGACTTTATTTATTACCAAGATAATATTAGAGCCGTTTTTTTTAAGGCGTTTAAAAATCTCTTTGTCTTCCGGTAAAAACCCGCTTTTATAATCGACCGCAAATAAAATTAAGCCGGCTTTTTTTGAATATTCGAAAACTTTGTCCCTGATTTTTTTTTCTGTTTCGTTTGCGGGCGAGACGTTAAACCCTCCGCTGTCTGAAATAAAAAAATCCGTTCCGTTAAAGGATATTTTTTTTATATTTAAATCTAAAGTAGTACCGGCGATTTTAGACGACAAAGCCGAAGTTTTCCCCGTTATTTTATTAAATATCGTCGATTTTCCTACATTAGGCCTGCCGATTATAAGTACGAAAAAATCTTTACTTTTTATCATTTAGTTTCTCCATAAATTTCTTAATTGCAATTTTGGCTCCGTTTTGTTCAGCATCTTTTTTTGTATTGCCGCGCCCTAAAGCAAAAATCTCGTCGTCTATTTTAACGCATATCGTAAAAACGGCATTGTGGTCTGGACCTTCTTTGTTAATAGTAAAATATCGCGGCGTTCTGCCCGTTTCTTTTTGAACCATCTCCTGAAGCTCGGTTTTAAAATCTGAATTTTTTAAGATTTCTTCATCGATATCCGGAGTAACTTTTAAAATATGTTTTATAAGTATTTCTTTTGTTTTTTCAAAGGATGAGTCGAGAAATACCGCTCCGATCACGGCTTCGTAAACATTGCCGATTATTCTTTTATTTTTAGCTTTTAACTCTGCGGCGCCGTTATCGCGTTCTTTAATTATAAACTCGGAAATCTTAATATTTTGAGCTATATTATAAAGAGCATCCAGTCTTACGAGCGACGCCCGATATTTGGAAAGTTCTCCCTCGTTTAAATTTATGTAATTTTTATAAAGATATTCCGTTACTATAGCGCCTATAACCGCATCGCCGAGAAATTCCAATCTTTCATAGTTTTTCTCGGCGCTTACGGATTTATGCGTAAAAGCAAGGTTTATTAACGACCTGTCCTTAAACGAATATCCTATTCTTTTTTCAATGATATTATAATCCATTTCTTATATAAAAGCTTCAATTTCTACTGTTACTTCCGAAACCTCGTCTTTCCTAACGCGTCCGCCTATATTTATAATTTTTCCTTTAAATTCCGTTCCTTGAGTTAATTTAGGATTCCCCGATATTTTTGCTTTAATATAATTCGAACTTATCGCTTTATCGTCTGTAAGGCTGAGAAATTCTAAAGTTTTACCGCGAAATTTATTATGAAATTTTATTTTTTTTTTGAGAGAAATTTCTCTTATTATGCCGGTTCTTCTTTTAATTTCAGTCTCTTTAATTTTAGGTTTTAAAAAATAAGATACAGTTCCTTCTCTGTCGGAATAAGAAAAAGCATGTATATAATAGATAGGCAATTTTTCAATATTTTCCATCGTTTCGTAAAAATCGTTTTCGGTTTCACCCGGAAAGCCGCTTATTATGTCCGTTCCTATCGCGGCATCCGGTACCGATTCGCAAATTTTTTCCGTAATTTTTAAATAGTCGTTAAAAGAATAATTTCTTTTCATTAGCTTAAGTATTCGGTTGGAAGCGCTTTGGAGAGGTATATGAAAATGATTTCTGATTTTTCTAGAATCCGCAAAAATTTTAATCATTTCGTCGTCTATGTATATAGGGTCTATGGAGCTAATCCTTATTTTGACCCCGTTTTTTAGCTCTTCTGCGGCAATAAGCAGTTCTTTTAATCCGGAGCCGGATTTTTTGTCTTTATACGAGCCTATATTTACTCCGGTTAATATTATTTCGCTAAAACCTTGTCTGTCGAATTCTTCTATATAACGCAAAACTTTTTTTATGCCCAGCGACCATTTGACGGGTCTTGCTTTGGGTATTATGCAGTAAGAACATTCAAGTTCGCAGCCTTCCTGAATTTTCAAATAAGGTCTGGTTCGTTTTTGATTAAAAACCGAATTCGGAAATTCGTCTGCAGAATTTTTTATAAGCTCGGCTTTTTTTGCGTTATCCATAAGTTTTAAACCGTCGATGTCCAAAAATCTGTTTTTATTAATCTGAACCGAACATCCGGTAATAATCAAACGGCTTTCGGGATAGCGTTTTTTAATTTTTCTTACGGTTCTTTCGGTTTCAATATCCGCTTTGTCCGTAACGGTACAGGTATTTATCAAAAAGACGTCGATTTCCGGTTCGCCGTATTCTGCGGCGGAAATATTAAACCGTTTAAATATTTCGGAAAGCTGGCCTGATTCAAACTGGTTAAGTTTGCATCCCGAAGAAACGACGGCGCATTTAACGGTTTCCTTTTTGCCGTGCAGATTTTCTTTCCCGAACAGTTCCGCAATTATATTTTCCGTTATGGTCATGTTTTTCGTATATTTTAATTTATTATTCTATAATTCCGCCGCCTATAACTTTAATTCCGGAATAAAGTACGGCGGACTGTCCCGGAGTTATAAATTTAACTTTTTCGCCGAATTTTATTTTTACGGAGCCGTCTTCTAAAATACGGGCTTTACATCTATAATCAGGCGAAGAATATCTTATCTTTACGGAGGTTTTTATCTCTTCGAGCAAGTTTTTATATTCGGGGTTAATAAAATTAAAATTTTTAACCGTCAAAGAATCGGACATACAGTCTTCCATATTTCCGACGAAAATTTCATTATTTTCCGCCGAAATATTAACTACGTATAGAGGATTTTTAGAAGAAACTCCGAGCCTTTTCCTCTGCCCTACGGTGTAGTTAAAAATACCGCTATGTTCCCCTATTATTTCCCCTCTTAAATTTTTAATAACCCCCTTTTTTAAGCATATCGCCGAATGCTTTTTAATGAATCCTGCATAATCTTTATCCGGAACGAAGCATATTTCTACGCTGTCTTTTTTGCCGGAAATATCGGTAAATCCGGCATTCGAAGCTATCCTGCGCGTCTGCATTTTATTCATATTGCCTACCGGAAACATTATGCTTTTAAGGTTTTCCTGCGAAAGGCCGTAAAGAACGTAAGACTGGTCCTTAGATAAATCTTTAGATTTAAGGAGAAAATAGCGTCCGTCCGTATCTGCCGTTATTCTTGCATAATGTCCCGTAGCCAGAAAATCTGCGCCGAGTTCTTTTGCTCTTTTAATCAGCAGGTCAAACTTCATAACGCAGTTGCATACGATACAGGGATTAGGCGTTTTTCCGTTTAAATATTCCGTGACGAACCGGTCTATTACTTCGGTTTTAAATTCATTTTCTAGATTTACGACGAAATGGGGTATACCGAGTTTTACGCAAACCCTTTTTGCCGAAATTATATCGTCCGTGCTGCAACAGGTTTTTAAAGTTCCGGAGGACGCATCTTCCGAAACGAGATGCATAGAAACGCCGATTACCGAGTAGCCCCTTTTTTTAAGAATTATAGCGCTTACCGAGCTGTCGACGCCGCCCGACATTGCTACTGCGACGGTTTTATTGGATTTAATAAGCATAATAATATAAATACATATTTAATCCTGCATTGTGAAAAAGGTGTCAGATTAATTTTACGCAAAATCTTTTATCGTTAATTGCCTCTTTTCGTTTACGTAAAATAAAATCTGACACCTTTTTCATTTTTCATGCATAAAATAAAATCTGACACCTTTTTCATGGACAGTTTTATAGTCATTATAACACATTCAATAGGTTTTTGTTCTATTGCAGGATGAAAATATACTTTGAAATCAACTGCCCGTCCGCAATTTTAACACGCCCTTTTTAATAGCGCTTACGGCATAATCTATATCGTCTTCCGTAGTATATCTTCCTATGCTGAATCTTATAGCCGATTCTATTCTTTTTGCGTCGTATCCGTGAGCCTTTAATACGTGAGACAGCGAAACCGTTCCGGCATTGCAGGCGGAACCGGCTGAAGCGCTTATTCCGTAAAGGTCGAGATTAAACAGAAGGGTTTCAGATTTGACGCCGTCAAAAGAAACATTCAAGGTATTTTTCAGCCTGTTTACGGGATTTCCGTTAAGCTTTATGCCTTCTATGCCGTAAAAAAGTTTGTCGTGAAAAATGCTTCCAAGCGAATTAATTCTCGCCGCTTCTTCGTTCATGATATTTTTTAATATGCTCATGCCTTTCGCTATAGAAACTATACCCGCTATATTTTCCGTACCGGCTCTTAAGCCTCGCTCCTGATGACCGCCGTGGATAATAGGCTCTATATTTACCCCCTTTTTTACATATAGAGCGCCGCATCCTTTTAAAGCATAAAATTTATGTCCCGAAAAACTGCACATATCCAAAGGAACGTCTTTTAAGCTGAAATGCGCTTTGCCTATAACTTGAACTAAGTCGCTGTGGCAGATAACGTCTTCCTTAATTTTTTTAACTTCTTCAAAAATTTGTTTAATCGGGAAAAGCGTACCGGTTTCGTTATTTGCCCCCATAATAGAAACCAACGAGGTATTTTCCCTTATAGCTCCGGTTATTTCCTCGATATCGATCATGCCGAATTCGTTTACTCCGACATAAGTAGTTTCTATGCCTATAGATTCCAAAAATTTAAAGGTGTTTAATACAGCATGGTGTTCAACAGTGGAAGTTATAATATGCGGAACTTTTTTTTTATTGTTTTTCATATAAGCGTAAACGGAACCCGTTATCGCAAGGTTAATGGATTCCGAACCCGAAGACGTAAAAATAACTTCTCCTGAATTTCCGGCATCCAGAAAAGATTTGACTAAATCGCGGGAGTCTTCTATCAGTATTCTTGCGGCGCGTCCTTCTTCATAAACCGAAGACGGATTGCCCTGATAATTTTTAAGGGTATTTACTACTTCTTCAAGAACCGCAGTGTCCACCGGAGTAGTCGCATTATAATCTAAATAAATTCTCGGCATATATTTCCGTTATTTAATTTTGGCGCTATTTTCTATTTTGTTACGGTGCCGGAATTGAATTCTGGCACTATGTTCTATTAGATGTATTAGATGTATTAGATGATGACAGTTTTTGTTTGTATTCGTCTATTACGTCTTGTATAGTTATGGAATTAAGTAATTCGGTGATTTTCTTCGATACGGAATTCCACATATCGAAAGCTAAACAAAACGATTTTCTGCCGCATTCTTTTTTTGCTTTAGATTTGCTTATGCAGCTTGTAATTTCTATCGGCTCTACCGATTCTATTATATCTCCGATAAATAGCTCCGAAGGTTTTTTATTAAGCAGATAACCGCCGTTCGGACCTCTTAAACTTCTTACTATACCGGCTTTTTTTAAAGTAAAAAATATCTGTTCCAAATAGTGCAGGGAAATATATTCTCCTGCGGCAATATCCTTTAAACTTACAGGAACCGAGTTGTCCTTTGAATTATACGACAGATATATCAGCGCCCTTACGGCGTATTGACCTTTAGAAGAAAGTTTCATTTTTATTTTTTAGATGCCTCAATCTCTTTTATCCTGTTTTCAAGCTCGGATATTTTTGATTTTAAAAGCGATATCTCGTAAAAAGCGGGGTCAAAAAGTCTGTTATGTTCAAGGTCTATATTGTCGTGAACTTCCGATTCGTCCCGCTTCGTCGATTTCGCCGGTATTCCGACTACCGTAGAATGAGCAGGAACTTCGTTGACGACCACCGAATTGGCCCCTACTTTAGAGTCGTGCCCTATAGTTAAAGGGCCTAGTATTTTTGCTCCCGTGCCTATTATCACCCTGTCCCCTACGGTAGGATGCCTTTTTTCCTTTTTCCAGCTTGTCCCGCCAAGCGTAACGCCGTGATAAATAGTAACGTCGTCTCCTATTTCAGCGGTTTCGCCTATTACGACTCCCATGCCGTGGTCTATAAAAAATCTTCTGCCTATTTTTGCGCCGGGATGAATTTCAATTCCCGTAAAAAATCTTCCCGCCTGCGAAACGAGCCTTGCCAAAAGCCTGAATTTATGTTTCCATAAAAAATGCGATATTTTATGAAAATATACGGCATGAAGCCCCGGGTAGCAGAGCAAAACCTCCAGAGCGTTTCTGGCGGCAGGATCTCTTTCGTAAACCGAATTTATATTTTCTCTTAGAGTTTTAAACATCTTTTGCGCAGTATATAAAAATATGATTAATACGAAATAATATTCCAAATATTTTTTATATTTATCTTATTAATATAACAGAAATATAAAAAATATGAAAGCGGGCTACAGGACTATTTATATCTTAATGCTTCAACTGGGTTAGGAAAAGGTGTCAGGGAAAAGGTGTCAGATTTTATTTTCCGCATACGTAACGTTTTTTATTTGCAACTTGTTATAATTGAATGCTGTTCTAGTATTTATTAAAAGTTATTTACGGAAAATTAATCTGACACCTTTTCCTCTAGGCAAATCTATTCGTACCTTAATGCTTCTACGGGATTCATCCTTGAGGCTTTATAGGCCGGATAAAAGCCGAAAAATATTCCTACGCACAGGGAAAATACGACTGAGATTATTATAGGTTCCGCCGTCACTACGGTTTTAAGGGGAGAGAAAGCGGAAATTGCGCTTGAAATTCCGAAGCCTAGACCGATGCCGAGCAGTCCGCCGAAAAGGCTTAAAACGGCCGATTCTATCAGAAACTGTTTAAGGATATCGGATTTTTTAGCGCCTATAGCCATTCTTATTCCTATTTCTTTGGTTCTTTCGGTTACGGAAACAAGCATTATGTTCATTATGCCTATGCCGCCTACCAGCAGGGATACTGCGGCAATGCTTGCGAGAAGAATGGTAAAAGTAGCGGCGCTGGAATTTGCCGCCTGGGCTATTTCGGTAAGGTTTCTGACGAAAAAGTCGTTAGGTTTATTCACCGGTATATGATGTCTTTGCCTTAATAGACGCGTAATTTGAGACTGGGCAATAACCGTGTCTTTCTGAGTTTTTGCGGAAACTGCTATGGCGTGCACCCATGTCGTGCCGGCAATCTTTTCCATCATAGTCGTTATAGGTATAATCACCGTGTCGTCCTGGTCCTGTCCGAAAGCGTTAAATCCTTTAATAGATAAAAGACCTATAACGGTAAACGGAACGCTGTGAATAATTATTATGTGTCCTATGGGATTTATAAGCCCGAAAAGTTCGGTTGCCGCCGTGTTTCCTATTACGGCTACGTTAGCCGCTGAAGCAACCTGCTGGTGAGTAAAAAAAACGCCTTTTGCTACCGGCCATTTCCTTACTATCGGAAATGTAGAGTTTGATCCGTTGATTAAAGTTGACCAGTTGTTTCCCCTCCATATTACCTGCTGGGACATTCCGAGCATTGCGGTATCGGTTTTAACCGAAGAAAGTTTTCTTATTGCATATGCATCGTTCAGCGTAAGCGTAGGCAGAACTCCGAAACCGCTGTGTATTCCTCCGAGCGACGACGAACCGGGAAGTATAATCAGCATATTGGAACCCATCGAGTTAATCGATGCCTGAATGGCTTTAGATGCGCCCTGTCCGATGCCTATCGTTGCGATAACCGAGCCTACGCCTATAATAATTCCGAGTATCGTCAAGAACGACCTTATTTTATTCCTCAACAGGGTTTTATATGCCGATTCCAAGTCAAGAAAAAAAGCAAATTTTACGCGTTTTCGTTTCATATTTTTTTTATGGTTTCCGAAGACAAAATAATTCCGTCTTTTACCGTTATAAGTCTTTTTGCATAATCTGCTATATGCTTATCGTGCGTTACCAGAATTATAGTAGCGCCCCTTTCAGTATTAATTTTTTCAAAAAAATTCATAACGTCCGCCCCTCTTACGGAGTCGAGATTACCCGTAGGTTCGTCAGCCATTATTATAGGAGCGTCGTTTACTACGGCTCTTGCTATAGCCACTCTTTGCTGTTCTCCGCCGGATATCTGATTCGGAAATTTATTTCCTTTTTCCGAAAGATCGACGAGTTTTAAAGCTTTTAGCGCCATTTCTTCGGAGTCTTTTGAGTGATAGCCCGAATAATAAAGAGGCAGCATAACGTTTTCAATAATAGAAAGCCTTTGTATAAGATTAAAACCCTGAAATACGAAGCCTATTTTTTTATTTCTAATTTCGGCAAGTTCGTCCGGCGTAAGTCCGGAGACATCCTTCCCTTCAAGAAAATAGCTTCCGGAAGTAGGTTTATCCAAACATCCCAATATGTTCATTAGAGTAGATTTCCCTGAGCCGGATGCGCCCATTATCGAAACGAATTCCCCGTTTTCTACGGTAAGGTTTATTCCTTTAAGTACTTCATAGGAAATATCGCCTATTTTATAAATCATGCCGATATTTTCAAGCCTTATCAGAGGAACGTCGTCTTTAGTATTATAGCTGTTTGCCATATTATATTTCCTTAGGAAAAAAAGTGTCAGATTTTACTACCAAGATTTTTTGATTTTGGAAAAAGGTGTCAGATTAATTTTACGCAAAATCTTTTATAGTTAATTGTTTCTTTTCGTATGCGTAAAATAAAATCTGACACCTTTTTCCATGGCGTCTTTTTCCATTTGCAACTTGTTCTGCACATTTTTTAGAAGAACATCCTTCTTCCAGGAGCCGCGGCGCCTTTAGAGGAAGATTGTATGCCCGTTATTACTTCGGTGCCGCTCTTAATATCTTTCGAGGCGACCTCCGTATATTCGTCGTTATTTATACCAAGTTTTACTATAACCGGTTTGGGAACGCCGTTTTCCAGTACCCATACGACGCCTTCGCCGACTTTTAATTTTTTAGTGATATTATTTAAAATCTGTTTGTTTTCTCCGGTCGGAATAAATCTTAAAGCTGAATTAGGGACGCCGAGGACGCCTTTTTTTTCCGAAACGTAAATTTTAACTATAGCGGTCATTCCAGGAAGCACCTTCTCGTCGTCGTTATTAAAAAATATCGTGACGTTATAGCTGACGACTCCGGAAACGGTCGTAGGATTAATTCTTATATTATGAACGCTGCCCCATACGGTTTTATCTGGATATGCATATACGGTAAATGAAGCCTCATCGCCTTTTTTAATGCCGCCGAGGTCCGCTTCGTTTGTAGTCGTATCTATTTCCATTTTTTTTATGTTTTCGCCTATTACGAAAAGGTTCGGCGTCTGAAAACTTGAAGCGACGGTCTGACCGACCACGACCCCTACGTTTATTATAATGCCGTTAACCGGCGAATATATATTTGTGTAAGAAAGGTTTGTTTCGTCCTGACCCAATTGCGCCTTAGCCGCATTTACCGCATCTTCTAAATATTTAAGCTGGGCTATATCCTGCAGATAAACGCTGTAGGCGTTTTGTTCCGTCTGATGCGCTATCAAGTTTTCTTTCCATAGTTTTTCGTCCCTGATATAAGTCAGCCTGTCGTACGATAACGCCGCCCTTTGCTTAAGGACGTTTGCTTCGGCGGAAGCAAGATTTGCTTTATCCTGGTCGACTTTTTGGATAAAGGGGGCAGGGTCTATTTGAGCGAGAAGCTGTCCTTTTTTAACTATCGAGTTGTACCAGACGTAAAGTTTTGAAAATATTCCCGATACCTGCGCTCCCACGTTTATAGTATTTATAGGATTAGCCGTTCCGGTAGTAGTAACATATTTTTGTATGGTAATGGGTTTTACCTGATAAAGGTCGTAAGAAACTTTATGCGTTTTAGACTTTATAATAAAATAAGACGCGATAAATATCGCAAGTAAAATTATAATCGCGATTATAATAATTTTTTTATTTTTTTTCATTGTTTCACCTTTATTATTTTAAATAATGTTGCGGTATTAATCCTAGGTCGGAATATAGTTTAGCTTTTAGATAAAAATATGTGTATCTGCCGTTTATATAGCTTGTCAATGCCGAAATATACTGGGCGTTTGCCGTTACGAGCTGAACCATGGAACCTACTCCCACTTCGTAGCTTTTAAAAGCAAGAGTATAAGCAAGTTTTGAAGCCTTTTCGGAAGATTTCAGCGCCTTAACGGTTAAATACTGATTGTTTAAAGCGTAATAATCGCTTGAAACGCCGTAAATCAAGTTGTTTTCGGTAAGTTTTTTATTCCAAATGGAGCCGTTTAACGCCGCTTTGGAATAATCTATTTTATTTTGAGTTAAAAATCCGTTAAAAATAGGTATTGAAACGGAAAGTCCCGCAGAATAATTTCTGTTAAGCGGAAAAGCCGAATTTACTCCGGTATATGAAAAATCTGCGTTAAAAGACGGATAATAACCGCTGTCGGACTGTTTTACGGAAGCTTTTGCCGCTTTTACCGCATACAGAGCCTGTTTTAGCTGAGGATTATTTTTAACTGCCGATTTAATCAGCCTTTGCAGTTTGCTTTTAAAAGGTTTAAATTTCAAGGTATTTATGAAAACGTAGTTTTTCGAAGGCGGAAGCCCTATGGAATTTAAAAGAGCCAGCCTTGTTATGCGGACGTTGAATATAGAATTTATATAAGCGGCTTTTGCGGTTTCCATTGTCGCTTTTGCCGTTTCCGCGTCTAAAAGGTCGCCCGTACCTACTTTGTAAAATGCTTCTGCGGCTTTATACTGCATTTCGTCGTTTTTAAGGTTTTCTTTGTCGGCTTTCATTAATTCTTTGTCGGCAAAATATTCGGCAAAATTTAAAATAACGTTATATAAATCGCTGTTTACGGCATAATTATAACCTGCGTCAGCGCCTTTCATCTGATATTTTGCGTTAAGATAACCGTAATAGCGCGAGCCGAAAGAATAAAGCATATACGTCGCATTCAAAGACGCCGAATAGTCGTTAAGCGAATAATTTATACCAGGTTCCGTAATTACCTGTCCTCCGGAAATTACGGTATTATTATCTACGTCCATAACCGAATTTTTTGAAAATCCGGCGCTTGCGGAAATTTGCGGATAATATTGAGAAAGAGTTTCATTTTTTGTATATACGGACGAAAGATATGAATATTTTGAAGTTAATATTCCGGGGTAAAGTTTGACCGCAAGCCTTAACGCATCTTTAAAGGTTATATTTTTTTTTGTTGCGCCGTAAGAATTTCCGGCGTTGGTAAATAATATAGCTATAATTAAGAAAAGAAAAGGCAATATTATTTTTTTTATGGTATTAATATTCATTTTATATTATTATATTATATAGATTATTATATATCGATATTATATTAAATTATGAGGACAGAATTCAATTATGTCCTCATCACAAATTATAACGTCGCATTGTTAATAAATAATTAATAAATCATAAACAAAAAATATAATGCATAATAATTCATTAAATGATGTTAATCAATAATAATCATAATGACTTTAAAGTCATTTGTCAATATAAATATTTTCTAGCCGATGCCGTTAAGTTTTAATCTAATAAGTTTGGGATGTCCTAAAAATCAGGTAGATTCCGAAAATATATTTACCCGTCTCGAAAAGTCGGACATAAGATTTACTTCCGACTCCGATTCATGCGATATCTGCGTAGTAAACACCTGCGGTTTTATAGAAGCGGCAAGAAAAGAATCTATAGGCGTAATAATGGAAGCGGTCGAGAAAAAAAAGTCCGGCGCAGTAAAATATATTGCGGTGACGGGATGCATGGTAAACAACAACATAGAAATACTTAAAAAAGAACTGCCCGAAGTCGATATTTTTCTGGCTACTTTCGACGAAGAAAAAATAGTAGAAGAAATTGAAACTGCGGCGGGAAAAAAAATATCGGGCAGGCAGGCTTCCTCAAAAGAATATAAAGAATTCGAAAGGGAGCATTTTAACTTAAAAAGCACGGCATACCTTAAAATATCCGAAGGATGCAGCAGGTCTTGTTCTTTCTGCACTATTCCTTCAATTAGGGGCGCATACCGCTCGAAATCTATAGAAGAGATTAAAAAAGAAGCCGCCTATTTAGCTTCGGCCGGAGTCGAAGAATTAATAATCGTTTCCCAAGATACATCTTATTACGGAACGGATGCGGGAGTTAAAAACGGTTTATACGTTCTGCTGAAAGAGCTTATAAAAATAAAAGGCGTCAAGTGGATAAGGCTTATGTATCTTTATCCTTCGGCGGCTTTGTTTACCGATGATTTAATAAGCCTGTTTAATAATGAAGAAAAAATTTTAAAATATATAGATATGCCGGTTCAACATATTAGCGATAAAATTCTTAAATTAATGAAACGCGGCGAATCAAAAAAAGACGTTTTAAGAATTATAGAAAAAATAAAAAACGAAATCCCCGGCGCCGCATTAAGGACTTCCCTTATTATCGGTTTCCCCGGAGAAACGGATAAAGACTTCGAAGAATTATCGGCGTTCGTTAAGGACGTAAAATTCGACAACCTCGGAGTTTTTAAATATTCGGACGAAATGTCGGCCGTTTCATATAAATATAATCAAAAAGTAAGCGCAAAAATTAAATCCGAAAGATATAAAATTTTAATGGAAACTCAAAAATCGCTAATCGGCTCAATAATGTCTAAACACATAGGTCGGACGTACGAAGCTGTAATAGACGAAATAAACAATAAAACGGTAAAGCTTAGAACTTACTTTCAGTCGCCCGATATCGACGGATATACTTATATGTATTCAGAAGACTTAAAAAATAGTCGCGGATATATTGCAAAAAAAAATTTTATATATGTTAACATCAATAAAATTAAGGGCTACGACCTGTTATGCACGCCCTCGGCTATATAATTAGAAGTAAAAAATTCTTGACTAAAATTTAATTAAGGTTTATAATTTAAGAACGGCATTTTAAAATCGAATAAAAAAACAAAAAATATACGATTTTCAATCCGAAAACATAAAATAAATTCAATTTTAATTCAGGGACAATAGCTATGAAAACGGTTTTAAATGAACAAAACAGGCGGAATTTTGTCGCACAGGTCGAGTCTATGCTGCACGACAAACTATCCAAGTGCTATCAATGCGGCAAATGTTCGGCGGGATGCCCCGTTAATTTTGAAATGGATTATACTCCAAACCAGATTATAAAAATGACCGAACTTGGAATGGAAGATACCGTTTTAAATTCTAAAACGATATGGCTGTGCGTTTCGTGCAATACCTGTTCGACCAGATGTCCGAAAGGATTTGAAGTTACCGGAATAATGGACGTTCTTAGGGAAATAGCCGAAAGAAAAGGAATAACTTCAAAAACGGAAAAAGAAGTACAGATGTTTCACGAAGTTTTTCTGGAAAACGTCAAGTCGCACGGAAGAATTTTCGAACTTGAATTGGTCGGCAAATATAAATTAAAAACAAAACATCTTTTCAGAGATATGTTTTTGGCTCCAAAAATGTTTGAAAAAGGAAAACTTAAAATGCACGGAGAAAATCTTTCAGGCTTAAATCAAATAGCAAAAATTTTTAAGGATTTCGAGTAAAAAGTTAAAGGAGAAATTAAAAAATATGAAATTAGCATATTACCCCGGATGTTCGTTAAAAGGAACGTCTTTTGAATATGAAGTTTCGTTGTTAAAAATTCTTGAAGCTATGAACATAGAGGTCAAGGAGATTCCCGACTGGAACTGCTGCGGAGCTTCAGCCGCCCACAGCATAAACCATAATCTTGCTATAGCTCTTCCGGCAAGAAACCTTGCCATAGCCGAAAAGGACGGTTTCGAATCCGTCCTTGCTCCATGCGCCGCATGCTCCAACAGGCTCAAAAACGCCGATTATGAACTAAAAAGAGACGATATACTGAAAAAGAAAATAACCAATTCTTTGGAAATGCCCTATGATTCCGAAATGAGCATAAATAACATGCTCGAATTCCTCATAGGAATAGTCGGCAAAGACAAGATAAAATCGATGGTTAAAAAACCGCTTGCGGGACTTAAGGTTGCATCGTATTACGGCTGTTTATTAGTAAGACCTCCTAAAGTTATGCAGTTCGACGATCCCGAAAATCCCGTTACCATGGACGAGCTGGTTTCTCTTACCGGAGCGGAGCCGGTCGACTATTCTTATAAAACCGAATGTTGCGGGGCTATTAATTCTCTTTCCAAACCGGACGTAGTTATGGCTTTGACGGGAAAAGTTTTGTACGATGCCAAAAATCACGGAGCAGACGTCGTAGTAGTCGCCTGCCCCCTGTGCCATTCAAATTTAGACGTCAGGCAGAAAGAAATAGAAAGAAAATACGAAGAAAAAATAGGTCTGCCGGTTTTGTTTATTACGGAGCTTCTGGGCCTTTCTTTCGGAATTAATCCTAAAGACCTTGCGATAGACGGACATATGGTTGCGGCAGACAGAGTACTAAAAAAAATAGAAGAATTATCTAAATAAGCAGTATAGATTATTTATGTAAATAAATTCCGGTTTCGCAGTAAACTGAATGAAATTAATTTCATAAAATTGAATATTTAGGTTTTCCCTAAAATCGGAAATTAAGATTATTTATTAAGTTACATACGAGAGGTAAAATATTATGTCAAGAATAGGCGTGTTTGTCTGCTGGTGCGGTTCTAATATAGCGAGCACCGTCGACGTAGAAAAAGTAAGAGAGGAAGCTGCAAAAATACCCGGAGTAGTCAGCGCCGTCGATTACAAATATATGTGTTCCGACCCGGGACAGAACAGCTTGAGGAACGTAATTAAAGAGAAAAATTTAACGGGCGTCGTTCTTGCCGCATGTTCGCCTCATATGCACGAAAACACATTTAGGAAAGCTGCGGTAAAAGAAGGATTGAATCCGTATTTCGTAGAAATTGCAAATATCAGGGAACAGGTTTCATGGGTTCACGAAGATAAAGAAAGAGCTACCGCAAAAGCCGTCGATTTAATGAAAATGATGGTTGAAAAGGTAAAAAGAGATAAGCCCATAGAAGACGTCAGAGTTCCATTAAATAAAAAAGCGCTGGTTATAGGCGGAGGCATTTCGGGAATACAGGCCGCCTTAGATATCGCGAACGGCGGAGTAGAAGTTATATTAGTCGAGAAAGAACCGTCTATAGGCGGCAGAATGATACAGCTCGACGAAACCTTTCCTACTTTAGACTGTTCCAGCTGCATAATGACCCCGAAAATGGTCGAAGCAAACCAGCATCCGAACATTAAATTATATACATATTCCGAAATAGAAGACGTTTCCGGCTATATAGGAAATTTCAAAGTAAAAATAAAGAAAAAGGCAAGAAGCGTCGTCGAAAAAGACTGTACTGGATGCGGCGAATGTTGGAATGCTTGTCCTATGCACAAAAACGTTAAAAGCGAGTTTAATCTAAACTTGTCGGAAAGAACCGCAATATACGTTCCGTTTCCTCAGGCGGTGCCATTAGTGCCCGTGTTAGACCGCTCCGTATGCCTTCATTTTAAAAAAGGCGGAAAATGTCAGAAATGTTTCGACGCCTGCGGTCCAAAGTGTATAGATTTCAGCATGCAGGACGAAATAATAGAAGAAACGGTCGGCGCAATAGTAGCCGCAACCGGATACGACCTCATGGAAACTTCCATGTACGGCGAATACGGTTACGGAAAATATAAAGACGTGGTTTCGGGATTGCAGTTTGAAAGGCTTCTTTCTGCCTCCGGACCTACCGAGGGCGTAATAAAAAGACCTTCTGACGGAAAAACGCCTCAGACTATAGTGTTTGTTCAGTGCGTAGGTTCGAGGGACCCCGAAAAAGGAGTTCCGTATTGTTCCAAAGTTTGTTGTATGTACACGGCAAAGCACGCAAAACTTTTTGCTCATAAGGTTCACGGCTCGCAAAGCTATGTTTTTTATATAGATATAAGATCTACAAGCAAGGGATACGAAGAGTTCGTAAGAGGAACTATGGAGCAGGACGGAGCGGTTTATTTAAGAGGCAGGGTATCTAAAATATATGAAGACAACGGAAAACTTATAGTAAAAGGAGCCGATACTCTTTCCGGGAATCAGGTAGAAATAGCTGCCGATATGGTTGTTCTTGCAACCGGCGTAATACCCAAAAAAGGTTCCGACAAACTTGCTCAAATGCTTGGAATATCATACGATAAATATGGTTTCTTAACCGAATCTCATCCTAAATTGAGACCTGCGGAATCTTCTACGGCAGGCATATTTCTTGCCGGTATGGCACAGGGACCCAGAGACATTCCTGAATCGGTAGTTTCGGGTTCTGCGGCGGCTTCAAAAATACTCGGCTTGTTTTCCAAAAGCGAGTACGAGGTCGAAGGAACTATATCGAGCGTTAACGAAGCGACTTGCGTTGCCTGTTTCTACTGCCAGAGAGTCTGCGCTTATAACGCTATTACCAGAAAAGAAATTAAAGACAGAAACGGCAACGTCGTAAAAGTCGTTGCTAACGTAAATCCAGGACTTTGCACCGGATGCGGAGCATGCGTGAACGCCTGCTTCTCTAAATCTATCGACGTCAAAGGCTTTATGGACGACCAGATATATGCGGAAATTAAATCGTTAGCAGTATAACTTATAGGGAGTATCGGAATTTAATTCCGGTACTCCCACAAAATTGAACCGTATTGACGGAATTCAATCCGTCCTTACCACAAAACGGAAAAAAAGGAGTCTTTCAGACATGGAAGATATGAACGCAGAAAAGGAAAAACAAAAAGAAGGAACGGCGGCAACTAATGCCGGCAGTCAAAGCGATCCAAGGTTAATAGCTTTCGTCTGCAACTGGTGTACTTACAACGGCGCGGATCTTGCCGGAACGAGCAGAATGAAGTATTCCGACAACGTAAGAGTTATAAAACTGCCGTGTACCGGAAGAATAGACCCGCTTTTTATAGTAGAAGCTTTTAAAAAAGGTGCAAAAGGAGTTTTGGTCTCCGGCTGTCACCCCGGCGACTGCCATTATACCAGCGGAAATTATCATTCAAGAAGAAAATATGCGACGTTTAGAGATTTACTCGGTTATCTCGGAGTAGATTTAAACAGGGTGGAATTTTCCTGGATAAGCGCATCGGAAGGAAACAAATGGGTTGCCGTAATTAACGAATTTACGGATAAAATTAAATCTCTGCCGGATAAAACGACGGATATATTTACAAAAAAATAAAGGATATATTTATGGCAAACACAAAAACAGACGAAAAACTGCAAAAAATAGCAAAAGATCTTCTCGAAAGCGGCGAAGTGAATCTTATAATAGGATATACCAAAGGTTCTAATCCGCAAAGAATGAGACCCGTTTTTATAACTAAACCGGAAGAGGTTGAAAAGCTTTCGTTCAGCCATAACGCCGTTCAAGATTTAGCCGTATTTTTAAAAAAACAGGAAGTTAAGAAATACGGAAAAATAGGAATAACCGTTAAAGGATGCGACGAAAAAGCCGTTAATACCTTAATTCAGGAGTATCAATTATCGAGAGACAACATAAAAATAATCGGCATGCAGTGCAACGGCGTAATAAAACAAAATCTTGCAGATAAAGGCGAAACAAAAGTTTCGGAAACTACGGTGTACGATAAATGCCTCGTATGTCAGGAACATACGCCCGTTCTTTACGATTTTCTTGTTGAAACCGAGGAACCGGAATTGAGCCTGTCGGGAAGCGTTAAGCCTTATGCCGAGATAGAAAAATTAGAGGCTATGAGTACCGAAGAAAAAAATGCTTACTGGGCAAAAGAGTTTGATAAATGCATTAAATGTTATGCCTGCAGGCAGGCTTGCCCGCTTTGCTTCTGCTCAAGATGCATAGTAGAAAAAAATATGCCTCAGTGGATAGATACCAATTCGGAAGAACCCGGAAATGCACAGTGGAATATGATAAGAGCTTATCATCTTTCCGGCAGGTGCATAGGATGCGGAGAGTGCGAAAGAGCATGCCCCGTGAACATTCCGCTTATGCTGATAAACGAAAAAATGGCAAGAGACGTATATAATCTTTTTGGCTACAAATCAGGACTGGATATCAATGCTAAACCCGTTTTCGGCGTATTCAGCGAAAGCGATTTCAACGACTTTATAAAATAAGAAATAAGATATTGGAGACGGCTTATAATGGAAGAAAAATATTTTGAAATTTCCTCGGAAAATCTTAAAAAATTTGTTGACGGGATGATAACCGATAACTATGAGGTTATAGCGCCGACCAATAAGGACGGCGATACTTTTTACGGAAAAATAAGCAGGTTTGAAGAAGCAAACCTAGATATTTTATTGCCTAAGATGTCTTATAAAGAATATCTTCTTCCTAAAACCGAAACGATTTTTGAGTATTCGATTTCGGGAGTCGATACCGATATTAAAGACGGCCTGCAAAGTATTGCCGGCGCAAACGAAAAACGGGTTATTTTCGGGGGAAGGCCTTGCGATGCCGGAGCAGGCCCCATAATGGAAAAAGTTTTTAACTGGGATTATAAGGACGAATTCTTTAACGAAAGATTTAAAAATCTGACCATAATTTCTATAGCCTGCGAAAAACCAGATAATTATTGCTTCTGCACTGAAATGCAGCTTTCTCCTGAAAGTTCTTACGGTTCGGACGTTCTTCTTAAAAAATCGGGCGATAAATATTTTGCTATAGTTACCGGAGAGAAAGGGCTAAACCTTATAAAAAAATATTCGGATTTATTTACCGAAACTACAAAAGACAAAGTTCCGGCAGATAAAGATTGGAAAAAGATTTTTGAAATAGAAAAGACTAAAAGCTTTTTAGATAAAAATTTCGAGCATAACTATTTTCAGGAAAGATTTTTATCGTGCATAGGCTGCGGAGTCTGTACTTACACATGTCCTACATGCCACTGTTTCGATATTCAGGACGAAGGCAACCTTAAAGAAGGCAGGAGGATCCGCAACTGGGATTCATGCCAGTTCGGGATATTCACTCTTCATACTTCGGGCCATAATCCGAGGGTTACTCAGGGCGACAGATACAGACAGAGATTAATGCATAAGTTCAAAATTTACAGCGAGAAATTCGATAAATATTTATGCGTAGGGTGCGGCAGATGTTCGAGAAACTGTCCCGAAGACATAGATATAAAAGAAGTTGCGAAAAATTTAGCCGAAATGGCGTAAATAATAGTATAAAAAATATAATTTAATATTAATATTATATAGCGGGAGCATATAGTTAATGGAAAATATCTATTTGCCTAAACTGGCGGAAATAAAAGAAATTATTCAGGAGACTGCGGACACTAAAACGATACGCCTTACCATAGACGGAAAAAGCATAGATTTTCTTCCAGGTCAGTTCGGCGAATTTTCGCTGATAGGAGAAGGCGAATCTACTTTCGGTTTTTCATCCTCACCTTTAAGAAAAGAATATTTTGAATTCAGTTTCAGGACTTCGGGACGTGCTACGACCGGTATAAACGGATTAAACGAAGGCGATAAAATTGCTTTCAGGGGTCCTTACGGAAACTATTTCGATACGTCGAAAATGCACGGCAAAGATATCGTCTTCGTCGGCGGAGGCATAGGCATGGCTCCGGTTAAGTCTATTATGGAATATTGTCTCGACGAGCGCGATAAATACGGTAAAATTACTATACTATACGGCGCTAGAACCGTAGGCGACCTTTTGTATAAAAATATTTTCGACGAATGGAAAAATCATAAAGATACGGAATTTGTCGTAACGGTAGATCCCGGCGGAGAAACTCCCGACTGGAAAGGAAAAGTCGGCTTCGTTCCTACTATTCTGGAACAGCTTCCTCTTAAAGGCGAAAACAGCATAGCGGTGGTTTGCGGACCTCCGATTATGATTAAGTTTGCTTTAAAAACTCTTGAAGAAAAAATGGGTTTCAGTAAAGAAAATATAATAACTACTCTTGAAAACAGAATGAAATGCGGACTAGGAAAATGCGGGAGATGCAACGTTGGCAGCGTTTACGTATGCAAAGACGGCCCGGTGTTTACGGCAAAAGAGCTTGAAAGCCTGCCCAACGATTTCTAATTCTAACGACTGAAACTAAAATTTATGCAGCTATTAATAATTCATGCCGACGATTTTAACTATTCTTTAACAGGGAAAACTCCGGTTGCCGAAGAAATAGACAAATCTGCCGTTAAGGATACAGGCAACTTTTTTGAAGAGCCGTTAGTAGTTTTTTGCACCGTAGAAAAAGCAGACGCTAAAAACAACGAAGATATAGTAAAACAGGCTTTTACGCAAATCAAAGATAAAGCCGACAAATTAAAACCGCGCATAATTATAGTCTATCCTTATGCACATCTTTCCAATAGCCTTGCCGACCCAAGACTTGCAGTTTCTACGCTCGAATCGTTAAAAAACGAAATAGCGGCGTTTTATCCGGTTTACAGAGCGCCTTTCGGATGGTATAAGAGCTTTAAAATATCGTGCAAGGGTCATCCGTTAAGCGAATCGTCGAGGCATATCACCGAGTTACCGGCCGAAAGTTCGCCAAATACGCAGACAAAAGCATACGGAACTAAAAAAACAAGGGAAGACGTAGTTAAAGACGTTGAAAGCGAATTTTTTATATTAAATTTCGACGGCAAAGAAACAAAAATTGATTTAAAAAACGCAAGCGTCTTAGACGATAAATCGCTCAAAGATTTTCCGTCGCTTAGAAAGGTAATCGCATACGAAGAATTTAAAATAAAAGAAGGAGAAACGCCGCCTTCGGTTTCCGCCATGAGGCGTCTAGAGATTGCCGACCACGAAGAAAATTCCGATTCAGGGCATCTGCGCTTTTATCCGAAAGGAACTTTGCTCTTTAAACTTTTATCCGATTGGGCGGAAGATATAGCTTTAAACCGTTTGAACTGTATGGAAATAGAAACTCCGCTTATATACAACTGGAATAAACCGGAGATAAAAGGGCAGGGCGAATCGTTTCACGAAAGGCACTATTCTATTTTAGTGCCGGACGAAAAATCAGAAACCGGCGGATTTGCTCCTTCCAAAGAATTCGTATTGAGGTTTGCTGGAGACTTCGGACTTTTTTCTATGCTTAAAGATACTAAAATGAGCTATAAACATCTTCCGTTAAGATTTTACGAAATTTCTAAGAGTTTCAGGTATGAAAAAAGCGGCGAATTAGCGGGTTTAAGAAGGCTGAGAGGCTTCACTATGCCGGATATACACAGTTTTTGCCTTAATCTCGAAGAAGGTTTTAACGAATACCATGCTCTTTACAGGACTTACGCCGACCTTGCGGAAGGCACCGGAATAGAATACGCCGTAGTTTTTAGAATAGTCAAAGAATATTACGAAAAATATAAAGATAAAATCGTAGAACTGTTAAAATACTCTAAAAAACCTGCTCTCATCGAAGTTTTATCTAAAATGAAGCACTACTGGGCGCTTAAACACGAATTTCAAGGCGTCGACTCGGTAAACGGTTCCTGCCAGCTTTCTACGGTTCAGCTCGACGTTGAAGACGCCAAAAGATACGGCTTGAATTTTACTACCGAAACAGGCGAAAAAGCCGGATGTATAATATGTCATTCTTCGGTCGGGGCTATCGAAAGATGGATGTATCTGATAATAGAAGAAGCCCTTAAAAAAGATATTCCGGTTTTTCCATTATGGTTAAGCCCCACTCAGGTCAGGATTATACCGGTATCGGAAAAGTTTTACGATATTGCGGTTAAATTAAAAGAAGAAATTAGCGGTTCGGGGATAAGGGCGGATATCGACGACAGGGATTTCAGCTTAGGCAAAAAGATAATGTTTGCAGAAGAAGAATGGGTTCCGTACATCGCCGTCGTAGGACAAAAAGAAGCTGAAAGCGGAGTTTTATCGATTAGAAACAGATATAAAGAAAGAAAGAATTTTAATATAGACAAAGCCGATTTTATTAAAGAAATTAAAGCCGAAACAAAAGGGATGCCTTACAGAAAACTTATATTGCCGGATATGCTTTCAAAACGGCCTATATTCGTCGGATAAATATAATAAGGACAAATTCGCATAAATATAATATAATATATAAAAAAATAAAAAAACATAAATATTAAAACAGGAGAACATCGTAGGTTATGGATAATGCGTCAAACGAAATTGCAATAATAGACGAAACGTCGGTAAGAAAAAGCGTTAATTTGAAATTAGACGAAAACAGGACGCAGGAACTTTTGCAGAAAAAATTATCCGAAGCGGCTAAAAAAGCCAATATAAAGGGTTTTAGACCCGGCAAAGCGCCTATGTCTATAATCAAGAAATATTACGAAGCGGAACTTTTAGAAGAAGCGGCGGCGGAAATTTTAAATCAGGATTTTAGAAAAATTATTTCGGAAAAAGGAATATACGTTATAGGAACGCCAGCGCTGGAAAAAAAGAGCGAAGCCGAATATACCATATCGTTTGACGTAATGCCTGAAGTTAAAGATTTAAAGTTAGACTTAAAAATTAAAAAAATAGACAAAAGAGAAATTACCGATAAAATAATAGAAGAAGAAATAAATTTTCTTTTAGAAAGACTTGCCGACCAGGAAAAGCTTGACGATTCGGCAATTATAGATGCGGACGGGAAATATTTCGCAAAGATAGATTATATTACTATAGACGAAAACGGCAAAGAAATAGACAGCGCAAAAGATTATACCATCAGTTTAAACTCAAGCATAATAGACAAATCTTTTGAATCTGCATTCATAGGCAAGAAAAAAGGAGATGCATTCGAATACGACGACAAAGAAAGAAAAGTTACCGTAAAAGGTTTCGTAAGGGAAATAGACAGGAAAATACTGCCCGAACTTAACGAAGAAACTATAAAAAATTTCGGAGACTTCAAAGACATCGGAGAATTTAAGAAATACGTCGAAAAGAGCCTTAACGAATACGAAGAGAAAAGATATAAAGATGCTTTGAGGGCTTCTATTTCGGAAGAGTTGATTAAACTTAACCCCGTCGAACTTCCTGAAAGCATAGTAGAAGAAGATGCAAAATCAAGACTGGAAGAGATGAAAAAACAGGGCAAATATAAAAATATAGACGGCAAGTCCGAAGAATATATGGGAATATTAAAAATAATGGCAAAACGCGATATAGCCCTATATCTTTTGCTTTCCGCCGTCGAAAAGAAAGAAAATATAACGGTAACGGATGCGGACTTAGAAGACTTCTACAAAAATACCGCATTAATATCCAATATGAAAGAAGACGAGGTTAAAGGGTTTTATTCTTCGCCTGAAGCGCAGGAAAATTTGAAAAACGCTCTTTTGGAAGATAAAACCTTCGATTTCTTATCGCAAAATAAAGTCGAATATATTTAAGGAGAATAAAAATAAAATGTCGCTTGTACCTATAGTAGTAGAACAGACCCACAGGGGCGAAAGGTCATACGATATATATTCGCGCCTTTTGAAAGACAGAATTATATTTATAGGAGAAGCTATAGACGATACATTCGCAAATCTCGTTATTGCCCAACTGTTGTTTCTCGAATCCGAAGACCCGGAAAAAGACATAAACATATATATAAATTCCCCCGGAGGCGTAATAACAGCCGGACTTGCCATTTACGATACCATGCAGTATATTAAGCCCGACGTATCTACTTTATGCATGGGACAGGCGGCAAGCATGGGTGCCGTTCTTCTTGCGGCTGGAGCTAAGGGAAAAAGATTTGCCCTGCCTCATTCCAGGATTATGATACATCAGCCGCTCGGCGGTTTTCAAGGTCAGGCTACCGATATCGATATACAGGCAAGGGAGATTTTAAGGATGCGCGAAGAATTAAATCAGATACTTGCCGGACATACCGGGCAAAATATAGATAAAATCAGGGAAGATACCGAAAGAGACTTTTTTATGAGCGGAGATCAGTCGGTAGAATACGGCATTATAGATAAAGTCGTAGAAAAAAAAGAGATTAAAGAAGTAAAATAGATTTAATATAATACGAATAATACCGGGGATAATAAAAATGGCTAAGAAAAATAACGGAAACAACAATAACGACGACGGTTACGAAAGGGAACTTTACTGTTCTTTCTGCGGAAAGTCGCAGGACGAAGTAAGGAAACTCGTTGCCGGACCTTCGGTATATATATGCGACGAATGTATAAGCCTATGCAACGATATAATATCGGATGAAGTACAGCCGGTTCCCGCAGAGGTAAAGGTAGAAAATTATCTCTATAAGCCGGCGGAAATCAAAGCTTTTTTAGATCAGTACGTTATAGGACAGGAGAGAGCTAAAAAAGTTCTTTCCGTTGCCGTTTATAACCACTATAAACGTTTAGAGCATAATCTTTCGTTTAAAAAAAACGATAAACCTAATCAGGGCAAATTTATTAAAAGCGCAAAGAACGAAGACGTTTTGCACGGCGTTAACGATAAAAGCGGTATCGGGGAAGTCGAAATGCAGAAGAGCAACATTCTCATAATCGGTCCTACCGGAAGCGGAAAGACTCTGCTTGCCCAGACCTTGGCGCGCATGCTAGATCTTCCGTTCGCCATTGCAGACGCCACTACGCTTACGGAAGCCGGTTACGTCGGGGAAGACGTAGAAAGCATTTTACTTTCGCTTTTACAGAATGCGGAATACGACGTTGAAAAAGCGCAGAAAGGCATAATATACATAGACGAAATAGATAAAATAGCAAAGAAAACGGATAATGTTTCGATAACGAGAGACGTTTCCGGAGAAGGCGTACAACAGGCTCTTTTGAAAATTATCGAGGGAACCGTCGCAAACGTTCCGCCAAAAGGCGGCAGAAAACATCCCCACCAGGAATTCATAAGATTAGATACAAGCAATATTCTTTTTATTTGCGGAGGCGCATTTAACGGACTGGAGAAAATTATAGAAAAAAGAATACATAAACAGCCTATCGGTTTTAACGCCGCGGCGGGTTCGGATAAAGCGTCAAATCCATACGAAATAATGAAGCAGACTGAAACAAAAGACCTCTTGAAATACGGTTTAATTCCTGAATTCATTGGAAGACTGCCGGTGGTTGCGACGCTTGAGGAATTAGACGAAAAAGCCTTAGTCGAAATTTTAACCAAGCCTAAAAATGCATTAATAAAACAGTATCAAAAACTGTTTGAGCTTGAAAACGTAAACTTGAGATTTACCGACTCCGCAATTAAGGAAATTACAAAAAAAGCTATAAAGCACGGTTCCGGCGCTAGAGGACTGAGGACTATACTGGAATCGATAATGCTGGACGTTATGTATGAAATACCGACCGATCCTACTATTAAAGAATGCGTTATAAACGACGATGTAATAATTAACGGCGGACAGCCTATTCTTCTTTACGAGACGGAATATGCCGCCGGTAACGGCAGTTCAAGGGGAGAATAGATTTAAATACAAAAAAATATTATTAAATTATTCATTTTTTTGTTGACATATAGTTAAAAAACGTATATATATTATATATGCTTTAATGAAGCGCCTCAAAACATATATTTTAAAAGGCGCTTAACTAAATTAAAAAATCTAAACCCTTAAAACAAAAGGAGGAAGTTGGTATGACAAAAGCAGAATTAGTAGATGCAATCGCAAAATCGTCAAAGCTTACTAAAGCCGACAGCGAAAAAGCCCTTACGGCGGCAATCAATGCGGTAATCACCGCTTTAAAAAAAGGCGATGCGGTAAGACTCGTTGGTTTTGGAACTTTTGAAGTAACGAAAAGGGCGGCAAGAAAAGGAAGGAATCCTCAGACCGGAAAAGAAATTCAGATTAAAGCATCTAAGTCTCCTAAATTTAAAGCGGGTAAATCTTTCAAGGAAGCTGTCAATACCGGAAAATAATTTATCCCATTAAATTTAAATACCTCCATTTTATTATTAAACGCGCCTTGTTTCTCTTATATAGAATTTTTAAAAATGGGGGTAGTTTTTTGGGCGGATAGCTCAGCCGGTTAGAGCATCGGCTTTACAAGCCGGGGGTCACAGGTTCGAACCCTGTTCCGCCTACCATTGTTCGGCATAAAGCACACGTAATTTTCTTGACTTTTTCCATTTATTCGTTTATCATTAAACATCATGGAAACTTTTATTTTTGATACTTTATCATATGCCGAAAAATTGACTAATGCCGGTATGCCTGAAAAACAAGCAAGAGTTATTGCTGAGGCTCAGGCTGATATTATGTCGAAAAGCTTATTAGATTCCGTGGCTACAAAAGCAGATTTAAAAGAGATGGAAACAAGAATAGATGTTAAGATGAATCAACTGGAAATCAGGCTTATTAAGTGGTTTGCCGGATTATTCATTATACAGATTGGCGTTACGGTAGGCATTGTTTTGACCGTAATAAAATTTTTGCATTAGAATTTGCGTTTGAATTTAAGATTTTATTATTATATAGTTTTATCTCATATATTTATATTACATTATACGGGGCTGTAGTTCAGACGGTTAGAACGCCGGCCTGTCACGCCGGAGGTCGCGGGTTCGATCCCCGTCGGCCCCGCCACTTTTTAAAAGCCTTTTAAAAATACCTCAAAAAATTTCCACTTTTATTTAATTTTTGATATAATTATAAAATTTACAATAATTATTTATCGTTATTTTATATTTGCGAGAGTGGCGAAACTGGTATACGCACTGGACTTAGAATCCAGCGGAGCAATCCTTGGGGGTTCGAGTCCCCCCTTTCGCACCATATAATTATATATAAATAATTTATCCAATATATGTCATTTATTTTTATTATACTTTTTAGGAGGTTAGCCGTATGTCTGGTCATAGCAAGTGGAGCACCATTAAAAGAAAAAAAGGGGCGTTAGACGCAAAGAGAGGCAGGATTTTCACGAATATAATAAGGGAAATAATCACCAGCACGAGAATAGGCGGAAAAGATATTTCTTCTAATCCGCGCCTAAGGCTTGCCGTAGACGAAGCGAAAGCAAACAATATGCCTAAAGAAAACATCGAAAGGGCAATTAAAAAAGGCGCAGGCGAGCTTGAGGGAGAAGCCTACGAAGAGATAATATACGAAGGATACGGACCTGCCGGCGTAGCTCTTCTTATAGAAACGCTGACCGACAACAGAAACAGGACGGTATCGGAAGTCCGGCACGCTCTTTCGAGACACGGCGGAAGTTTGGGCGAATCCGGATGCGTCATGTGGATGTTTAATAAAAAAGGCGTAATAGGCTTCGACGCGGCTTCCAATACTGAAGACTCTATTATGGAAATAGCTTTGGAAGCAGGAGCGGAAGACGTAAAAACGGAAGAAGACGAAATTTTAGTTTATTGCGACGTTAAAGATTTTGAAAACCTCAAATCTGCATTTGAAGCAAAAGAAGTAAAAGAAAAATTTTCGGAAATTTCATATATTCCGCAGACGAATATAGAACTTAAAGGCAAGGAAGCTGACCAGATGCTTAAACTTATGGATGCGCTCGAAGAAATAGAAGGCATTCAGAACGTTTACGCAAATTTCGACATACAGGAACAGTTATCTTAAAAATTATTTTTTTATGTTTTATTTAATGCTTTATGGGCTATCGAATTTTAGGAGTTGACCCGGGGTCAAGATTTACTGGATGGGCTGTCTTAGATCTTCCGTCTTTCGGCAGACCCTTTGAATTATCGTCCTGCGGTTTAATAGACGTCAGAAATAAAACATTTCCCTATAATTTATCGAAATTGTACTCTGAACTTAAAGAAATAGCCGTCGAATATTCTCCCGATATAATGTCCTTAGAATCCGTATTTTCAGGCATAAATCCGTCTTCGTTAATAAAGCTTTCTCAGGCTCGCGGCATCATATGCATGCTCTCTTCGGATTTGGATATAAAGCTCAGGGAATATCCGCCGAGGTTTGTTAAAAAAAGTATCGCCGGCAGCGGAAGCGCAGATAAAAACCGAATGAAAGAAGCTCTTAAAGTCATATGCTCTTCTTCCGGCGCTTACGGGGTATCGGAATTTTTAAGCGGCAAAATTAACGATAATATATCGGACGCGCTGGCAATAGCAATATGCTGCGCGACGGATATGAATAATTTTATAAACGCTTAATATCTTAACTTAATATTATAACGGTGCTAAATACGATACTATGATAGCTTATCTTCACGGAAACGTCATATACAGGGACCCTGAAAGGTCGCTGATTATACTGGAAGTAAACGGCGTAGGCTACGAAGTTTACGTTCCGATGCTTAATTTTAACGGAGCATCTTTTTACGGAGCAAACGAAAGCGGCGGAAAACGGCTCAGCCTGTTTATTTACACTTATGTCAGGGAAGACAGGATAACCCTTTACGGTTTTAACGGAACATTAGAAAGAGACGTATTTTCGCTTCTCTTGGACGTTAAAGACGTCGGACCAAAACTTGCCGTTACTATACTCTCAAATATAAATGCATCCAGCCTTATAAATATTCTTACTACGCAGGATATATCGGCTCTTTGTTCCATAAAAGGCATAGGGCAGTCTAAAGCCGAAAGAATTATAATGGAACTCAAAAATAAAATCCTTAAAAAGACGTCTCTCTATAACGATATAAATGCAAACGAACTGCATGTGAACGCACCGGAAAACTCAAATTATGCTCCGACCGCTGATATTAACGCAAATGAAAGCAAAAGCAAAAACGGAAGCAAAACCGAAAAAAGCGAAGATGAAAATAAAAATGCCGGCGATAAAACGTCAAAAGGAAAAACGGCTGAAACAAAAGAAAAACAGCCGTCCGATATAATAATGGAGTCTGCCCTTGCGCTTGAAGCGCTCGGTTATTCAAGACTCGATTCATTCAATATCGCCGGTAAAGTCTTCGGCATTAATAAAACCGAAGGCGTAATTTTTGCAGAAACCGAAGATTTAATGCGGGAGTGTTTGAAATATATTTATTCTCAAAAAAAATTATAAAAATATCGACGTAAACCATGACTTCTTTTAAAAAAGAGTTTAAAAAAGAAACCGATACTTTATTAGACGGCAAGCCGGAAACCGCCTCTTCTTACGTATCGCCTGAAAAAAAAGAATCGGTCGATTTCGACAATCCCGTAAGACCCCTGTCTTTCGACGAATATATAGGACAGAAAAAACTTAAAGAAAACCTTCTGATTTTCATTAACGCATCAAAAAAAAGAGCGGAAAAAATCGGACATTACGACCTCGACCATCTGCTGTTTTTCGGTCCCCCCGGTCTCGGCAAAACGACCCTTGCCGGCATTATAGCAAAAGAACTCGGCGTCAATATTAAAATCACCTCAGGGCCGTCCATAGAAAAAGCCGGCGACGTAGCGGCTCTTTTGTCCGCCGTTTCTAACGGCGACATAATTTTTATCGACGAAATACACCGCCTTCCTAAACCGGCCGCCGAAATGCTTTATCCGGCGATGGAAGATTTTAAGCTCGACATTATTATAGGCGAGGGAGCGACCGCCAAGTCTATAAGAATAAATCTGCCGAGGTTTACGTTAGTCGGGGCTACTACGCGGGCAGGCCTCATACCGTCTCCCTTGAGAGACAGGTTCGGCTTTTCGGCGCGCTTGGAATATTACGATATCGACGAACTTTCCGTCATAGTAACCAGAAGCGCAAAACTATACGGAATCGGAATAGAAAGCGAAGCCGCAATGGAAATAGCCCGCCGTTCGAGAGGAACTCCGCGTATAGCCAACAGGCTTTTAAGGCGCCTGAGGGACTATATGACGCACCTTAAAAAAGACCGCATAACTCTCGAAGTCGCAAAATTCGGCATAGAAAGCCTCGGAATAGACGAACTCGGTTTGGACGCAAACGATATACTTTTCTTAAAAACCGTAATCGAAAAATTCGGCGGCGGTCCCGTCGGCATAGAAACCATTGCTCAGGCTATGAACGACGAAAAGGACACTCTCGAAGATGCCGTCGAGCCGTATTTAGTCTCATGCGGTTTTATCCAGCGCTCCAAAAAAGGCAGAATAGCCACCGAACTTGCGTACAAACACTTCGGTCTTTCAAGAGACGCGGAAGATTCGCTGTTTTGAGAAAAGTTTTTACGTTTAATTTATTTGTATGCGTCAAAATGTGAACTTTTGTTCTCGCAATATATTTCCATATAACGAAATATATGCGAAAAATAATTCTCACATATAAAATAAAAAGGAAATGAAAAAGGTGTCAGATTTTATTTTCCGCATACGCAATGTTGTTTATCGCTAATAAAGTTCTTGCGGAAAATAAAATCTGACACCTTTTTCTTCCGTATGGCATAATTATTGCATTAATAAAAATTAAGGAAGTAATTTAAGTAATATATAATTTAATAATTTATAATTAATAAAAGGATTAGATAACGTTATGGAAAATTACGCGATATTAAAAGAAGAAAAGAGCGAAATACAGAGCACCGTATCTAATATCCTTTATTTTAAAGGAATAGGTCTGCATACAGGCAAAGAGTCGCAGATAATAATAAAACCTGCGAAAGCCGATTCCGGCATTACTTTCGTCAGGAAAGACTTAAATCCGAACGTAATAATAAAAGCAAAAGCAGACAATGTTTGTTCTACTATGCTGAGAACGAGCATAGGGCTTAAAAAAGAAGGCAGCGGCAAAGAAGCCGCAGGATGTATTTCGACTGTGGAACACCTTATGTCGGCTCTGTGGGGAGCAGGAATAGACAACGCTTTAATAGAAGTTTACGGATGCGAAATTCCTGCTATGGACGGAAGCGCAAGGGTATTTTACGAATCTTTTTACGAAAGCGGCATAAAAGAGCTTAACGCAAAAAGAAAATATATAGAAATACTTAAACCGATAAGCATAGAAAGCGAAGATAAAACCTGTGCGTCTATTGCGCTGTATCCGTCGGACGATTTCGAAATATCCTACGATATGGATTTTAACCATCCGCTTGTGCAGTCCGGCTCGTTCGATATGAAAATAGACGGATTTAATTTTTACGGCGAAATTTCAAAAGCAAGGACTTTCGGTTTTTTAAAAGACGTAGAATATTTAAAAAAGAGCGGTTTAGCGTTAGGAGGCAGTCTCGACAATGCGCTCGTTTTGGACGAAACGTCGGTTCTAAATAAAGACGGCTTAAGATATAAAGACGAGTTCATAAGGCATAAAGTCTTGGACCTTATCGGCGATTTATACCTTGCCGGCTATCGAATCAAAGGCAGGGTGCTTGCAAAAAAAACCGGACACGATATGAATTCAAAAATAGTGAAAAAAATAGGAGAGTGTTTAATAACCCCGAATGCCCAGCTTGGAAAAAAAGAAGAGGCTAATTTTATTGCCGTAGGAAAAACCGTCGCAACCCTTTTTGCATAAGGATTATATACGTATTAGAATATTTGAATAGTTTAATTTATAATAAATTTTTTTTAAAAAATTTATAATTTTTCTTGACAAGTTTATAGGATATATGATAACTTAAAATTTACGTTTAAAAAACGGAGTTTTTAAATCAACGGCTTTTTAGCGTCAAACGAGATAGATTCTATAGGGGGACTATAGAAATTAAAGTAATTAAGGTTTATTTAGACTTTAAAAATTAAAAAAAACCAAAATTAAGGGAGGTAAAGATGAAAAAAAGATTTTCATTGCCGGCATTGGCAGTAGCAGTCGCAATAGCCGGTTTTTTAAGTTTGACAATGGCTCCTAAGTCTTTTGCCGCGGCGCAGGCTGCAAAAAAAGGAGTCAGTTTTTCGCTGAGCGGGCAGTTTATCGGCAGGGCGTTCTGGGCGCAGAATCAGGCAGAAGACTTTAACAATTCTGCAGGCTATCCGACAAGAAACACCTTTCAAAATTTTACTCAGAGGTTAAGATTAAATGCTAACATTAGTTACGGCAACGCGGGCGGAGGTATGCCTCTCGTGAGCGTTCCGGTGCAGTTTGATATGACAAACGATTATAATCCTACGGGATTAGCGCCGAACGGTTACGGCACGAACGGCTGGGATACTTTAGGATATACTCCCGCGCCGCTCGGCTTTAACCATGATTTTGCCACCTTCGGTTTAAGGCAGGCATACTTAAGGTTAGTAACGCCTATAGGTATGTGGATGTTCGGGCGCATGCCCGTTAAGTTCGGTATGGGCGTTGCCGTAAATACTAATGCCGATGGTCTTGGCGATTTCCTGCCGGTAAAGCAGGCCGACCTCGGAGTGTTTCTCGGAGTACTTTTCGGAAATGAAACTACGGCATATGCTGATTATACACTTAATTCAAATGGAACTACTACGCCTTCTCCTGCTTCCGCAGTAGTATATCCCGTTCCAAACCCTTACTATACGCACATCCAGATGGGCACTATACCTACCTTGGAGCTTATGACATTAAAGCCGATTAATCATACGTCTTACAGCTTATGGCTGACCGAAGCTCATTTGAATCAGTTTGGGGCATATCCGGGTGCGGTTATTAACCCAGCAACTGGACTGGCAGAGGCAAATATTCCGCAAGCAAGTATATATAATCCTACTGCAAATATTACCTTCGGCGGTATTTCGGTAAAGTATTCGAACGCGGGAACTAATTTATCCGGCGAATTCGATTATTTCAGGGGGCGTATAATTGCATCAAATGAGGCAATTAGCAATTATCCTAATCCAAATCCAAATTACGTTTCAGGAGAGCCAACAACTTATCCCCAGGACTTTGGTTATTTTTTACCTGTTGCGCCATCAGGCTCTAACCAGTATGATTCGGTTAATTCTTACGACTTGTATTTAACGGGTTCGCAACTGCTTAATACTTCGATTCCGGTAACGGTCGGCGCTAAATTTGGCATCGGCGCTCCTATTTCTGCGGGACATTACAACTTTACATACTATTCGCAGATTCAGAATACGAGAACCTTATTCGGCGATGTAATCGGTTCAAACTGGCAGACAATTATATTTAACTCTCCCGGCGTCAAGTATATTTACGGCGGAACCCCTTGGGCGTTAGGCACCAACCTTTCAAACAAATGGGCTCTTATGGTAGATGCGACGGAGCATTTTTCGGGAATGAACGACTTGCAGGAATCTATAATTTATGCTCAGTGGCTTAAAACTAGCTTAACCGTTCCCGGCGACTCTTACTCGACCAGCATGTTCGGCGGACATCACATCGGAACGGAATTCGATATCAACTTTACCCACCACTTTACCAAGACACTTGCATGGCAGGCATGGGGCGGATATGTGTGGACCGGAAGCGGCGTAGATTCTTACAACAACGCTACTTCAACTGGCGGAGTACCATCCACAGCCACTCATAAAGATATCACGGCTCTTGGAACTGCCGTTATCTGGAACTTCTAATAAAAAAGGTGTCAGATTTATTTATTTAAAAAAAGGTGTCAGATTTATTTATTTCCATACTCCCGACTGCGTTTGACGTGGTCGGGAGTTTTTATTTCCTATTCTCCTTCTTCCCTGACGTTACATAATTTCTAATTATGTAAACTGCATTAATTTTGATCTTTGCAGTTTTTTATTTTAAGTTTTTATTTTATAATTTATATGTTATAATTTTAAAAAGTAATTTTTTATAGCATAATTTATAATATTAGAGGTTAATAATGGATACGTTAGCTTATGCAAAAAAATTAATTGAAGTAGGAGTGCCGCAAAAGCAGGCAGAAGTACAAGCAGAAGCATTATCTGATGCATTTAAAGGCGAAGTTGCAACAAAAGGAGACATAAAAGAATTAGAAAATAAGATTAAAGACTTAGAAATAAGAATGATTAAGTGGTTTTCTAGTATAATAATAGGTCTTGTGATAAGTATATTTATCGCTTTATTAAGATATATTAAATAAATTCAACTAAGAAAAAAGGTGTCAGATTTATTCACTCCAGCGGGCATAAAAGCTTCGCTTTTATAAACGCCCGCCTCCGTATTCTTACTCCCGACTGCGTTTGACGTGGTCGGGAGTTTTTATTTTCCATTCCCCTTCTTTCCTGACGTTACATAATTCTTTATTATGTAAACTGTCGTTATGTAAACTTGATTATTTTTCGTAAATAATGTATAAATAAATTAGATTAATCATTAAATTAATAATTTATGTTTTTGAATGACTATGAATTTACAGCACATGCTATCGATGTTATCAGAGAGCGTAAAATTTCGGAAAGTTGGATTTCTGACGCTTTAAATAACCCCGATTGGAATACCGTTGAAGAAGATGGAAACTTGCACTATTTTAAAAATATTGCAGAAAATAACGGAAGAGTATTGCATGTAGTAGTTAATCATAATGCATACCCAAAAAGAATAGTGACTGTTTATTTTGACAGAAAATATAAGACGATTAAGCGAGTTAAAAGCGAGGAATAAATATGAAATTAATTGTTGATAAAGAAAGCGACGCTCTTTATTTTAGATTAGATGAATCGTCTATAATAGAATCGGAAGAGGTTGAGCCTGGTATTATATTGGATTTTAATTCCGACGGTAAAGTAGTCGGAATAGAGATGCTTAGTTTAAGCGCAAGGATAAAGCCTGAACAGTTAAAAGTATTGCAGTATGAAACTGCATAAGATAATGCATAAGATAATAAAATAAAGGTGTCAGATTTATTCACTCCAGCGGGCATAAAAGCTTCGCTTTTATAAACGCCCGCCTCCGTATTCTTACTCCCGACTGCGTTTGACGCAGCCGGGAGTTTTTGTTTGTTTTAATTTTTTCAAATACCCGCTTATTTTCCGTCAGCTAATAGCCGGTTTTTTAAAAGCACCCGCTATTATAGACCAAAGAATCGTAACGACAAGATTCAAAATAAGCGCTACGAGTGCAACATACAGTAATCCGTAAGGCGTTTTCATAAAGGTCGTAACTATCGGATGACCGGCGTTAGCCCGCAGTACGAAATATATGCCCGATACCGTTCCTACAAGCCAGCCTGCTATCAAAGCGTTTTTATCTAACCATTTAGTGTATAAACCTATAAATATCGGGGGAAGGGTCTGCACTATAAGTATTCCTCCGAGAAGCTGAAGCTGTATCGAATATGTTTCGGGAACCAAAAAAACAAAACCTAAGGCAAGAAATTTAAAAATTACCGACGACCATTTAGCTATTTTAGTTTCCGTTTCGCCGCTTAGGTCGGGTTTAAATTCTTTTATAATATTTCTTGTCAAAAGATTAGCCTGGGATATAGCCATAATTGCCGCCGGAACCAATCCCCCGATAAATATCCCCAAAAAAGCAAAACCCGTAAACCACGAAGGCATCGTAGATTGAATTAAAGCCGGAACGACGAGCGTTCCGTTTCCTCCTACCGTTTTAAGCGCAGCCGGCACGGCATATACAAGTATGCCGAATAAAGCAAGGAAAGCCAGCCCTATGCCGTATATAGGCAAAAGCGCCGTACTCAGCCTGACGCTTTTGGCGCTTTTGGCGCTCAGCACGCCGTTAATAGCGTGAGGATAAAGATAAAGGGCAAGGGCGCTCAATATAAAAAGGCTTATATATGCGTTTACCAGCACCGGCGGCAGAGTCGCGTAATCCACGGGAGGCTTTTTCCCCGCCCCTATATGTCCGGCGGCCGCAAAGGCGTGAGAAAAACCGCCGTATGCAAGAGGAACGAAAATAATAATAACTATGACCGTTATTAAAATTATTACGTCTTTCATAACGGCGGTCAGAACCGCACCCCTGATTCCGCTCCAGTAGGTAAATACCGCAAGAATTACAAAAGATACGACCAGCGCCGTTTCGCTTATAGTCTTAACGTCGCCGAAAGGCAGAAGCATCACCTGAAGAACTGCTTTCATCCCGACTATCTGAAGCGCTATATAAGGCAGTTCGGCGACTATCCCCGTAAGGGCAATCAGTATGGCAAGCGTCTTGCTGTTGAACTTGTCTTTTACGAAATCTACGGCGGTAACGTAGCCTTTGTCTTTAGAAACTTTCCACAAACTCGGCATTACCACCATGGCTATACCGAATGTAGCCATAACATACGGAACCGCAAAGAAAAAAATGCTTCCTTTGGCAAATACGCCCGACGGCACGGCTATAAAAGTATAAGCAGTGTATATGTCTGCCCCGACTAAAAACCACATCAGGAACGTGCCTATCTTATTGCCGGACAGCGCCCATTCATGCAGAATATTCATGTCCCCCTTTCTCCAGTTTGCGGCTTTAAAACCTATAATAACAAAAACCAGAAACAAAGCGGCAAAAACTAACAATGTAATAACGGTGTTTGAGCTTATCATAGGTCGCCGCCCCCTTTTTCTTTGGAAATTAATTTCGATGCGGCAGAGTATAATATTGCCGCTAAAACGAGCCATAAGGTTTGAAACCAGTAGAAAAACGGCATTCCAAGAAACGCCGGCTCTACTCTGTTATACAAAGGAACTGCGGCAAGAACTGCTATAGGAATAATAATCAGTATTCCCGCCAATAGATAAGCATTCTTCATAAAGTCCTCCCTGTGTTTAATTAAAAATTATAATTTATAATTTTATATATATCTTAAATATATTAAATTATCAAGCAAAAAAAACAGCAAAAAAACACTAAAAAAAAACGCCTTAAATATTTAATTCTGATTCTGCGCCTTATTTTCATTATATAATATAGATTTAAAAAAACCGTTATGATAAAATTTAATAAATGAAGATTCTTGCTCATGCGGTAAAAAATTTAAGCATTAAATGGAAAATTTTAATAGGGGCTTTTGCGGTTTTTTTCTTTACGATTTTTATCAGCGACGGCGTATTTCTTTATACCATTTATAAAACGCTGTCTTATCGAAACTACGTAAACGACGAAAGGCTGGCGGACAGTTTAATTCCTGAGTTAGCTTATTCTTTGCATTATAATAAATCTTCAGGCGCCGAATATATTAAAAAAAACTTATTATACGATATAAAAAATTACAAAATCATAAAAGGAATAGGATTGTATAACGATAAAGGAAAATTAACCGAAAAATGCGGCTCATTGTACGGCAATTACGGTAAAACGATACCGCCAAATGAGAAAAATAATAAAAATAGAGGCAATCATTCTGGATTAATTAATATTATCAAGAATATGGAAGTTCAATTTACCCTTATGGGAACTAACTTTTACGGCTATAAAGGATACAGGAAGTCGTCCATGCAATATCCCGTGCTGATTAAAAAAATAGAATACGGCGGCAGGCAATTAGGATTCGCATCTATAGAGTTTAATTTAAAAAAAGAAATTAAATCTACCGATAACCGCGTCTTTTGGGTAGGAATAAGGTTTATGTCGATTGCTTTGTTTTTTGTAACCGCGGGATTGATAATTTTTTATTATATATCGTCCATAATAATCAATCCGCTGAGCGATATCAAAGAAAACATAAAAAAAATAAAAGAAGGCGATTACGATATAAATTTCGATAAGCGTTTTAACGATGAAATAGGCGACGTTATGGACGCTCTATCCTCTATGGCTTTTTCTATAAAAAAATATATTTCGGAGGTAGAGTCTATAAACAAAGAAAAGAACGAGCTTAACTGCATGGCGGTAATGGGCGAATTATCGGCAAATATTGCTCATGAAGTTAAAAACGCTATTTATGTCATATCTTCGGCAAACGAATATATATCGCAGGAAACAAAAAATAAAATAGTATTGGAGTTTACAGGTATAATAAACAAAGAGGTTAAGCGGTTAAATAAAATGTCGGTCGAGTTTTTAAGTTTTGCTAAACAGAGGAATCCGGTTTATGCCGCGGTAGATATAAATAAGCTTCTTGAAGATTCAATAAGAATACTTAAATTCGAAGCGGCAAATTCCAAAATAAAACTGATTCAAAAAAATATCGATTATAGTCTTCCGTCGGTTCAAGCCGATGCCGAAATGCTTAAACAGGTTATTTTAAATTTGATTATTAATGCAATAGATAAAAAATATAGAACCGATAAAAAATTAATAGAAATAAAGGCGTTTTCAAAGGACAACAGCGTAAATATAGAAATTGCCGATAACGGAGTGACTATAAGCGCCGAAAATATAAAGAAAATATTTAATCCGTTTTTTACTACTAAAAATTCAGGTTCGGGACTCGGTCTTCCGATATCCTTAAGAATAATTAAATTGCACGGCGGAAGCATAAAAGTTTTTAGCGAAGAAGGTAAAACCGTTTTTATTATTATTATACCGTTAGGCGGTTACGGAAGAAATACGATGACTAATTTGAACAATTAAAATATAAGAATATAAGCCTGAATATAATATTAAAAATTAAAGACTAGAGATATATGACTGAAAAGATTGGCAAAAACAGAAAATTAAAATTGCTTTTAGTGGACGACGAGAAAAATCTTTTGAGGGTAGTAAGCCTAAATCTTGCAAAACGTGGGTTTTCTGTCGATGCGGCTGTAAGCGCGGAAGAAGCGCTAAAATTTTTAAGTTACGACTGTCACGACTGCTACGACGTTATAATTTGCGACCTCCGCTTGGGCGGCATGAGCGGAATAGAATTATTGTCTAAAATTAAAGAAGATGATAAAAAAAGAAATAAAAATACCGTATTTATAGTTATAACGGCATTTGGAACGATTAAACAGGCAGTTGAAGCCATAAAACTGGGAGCGGACGATTTTATATCGAAACCGGTCGATATAAACAGTCTTGTAGAGACCATAGATTTAGCCATGCGTAGGAAGAATTATCAAAAAATAAATAATTTTGAAATTCAAAACGACCCTGGTTTAAATGAGAATAATATCTTTAAAGATTTTATTTTTAAAAGCTCCGCAATGAATGAAATTTTAAACGAGGTCAAAATTACCTCTAAATCGCCGTCTAACGTTCTTATAACGGGAGAAACCGGAACAGGGAAAGAGGTATTGGCTAAGGTTATCCACATATTTTCGGACAGAAGCGGAGAATTTATTCCGATAAATTTAAGCGCAATTCCCGAAGGGCTTATGGAAAGCGAGCTTTTTGGTTTTGAAAGAGGAGCGTTTACCGGCGCCGTTTCCGGCAAAAAAGGAAAATTTGAAACTGCGAACGGCGGAACACTATTTTTGGATGAAATTGCGGATATGCCTCTGTCGATGCAGGTAAAGCTCCTAAGAGTGATTCAGGATAAAGAATTCTCAAGAATAGGTTCAAACGACGGAATAAAACTTAACGCAAAAATAATATCCGCTACGAATATACCTCTTGAGAATGCCGTTATCGAAAAGAAGTTCAGAGAGGACCTTTTTTACAGGATTAACGTACTGCATTTTAAAATTCCGCCCTTAAGGGAGAGAAAGGAAGATATTATTCCGCTTGCAAATTTTTTTGTTAAAAAGTATTGCGCTATAAATAAAAAAAATATCGGCGGTATAAACGATTCCGCTATAAATCTTTTAAAAAATTATACATTTCCAGGAAACATAAGAGAGCTTGAAAACATAATCGAAAGAGCCGTCGTAGTTTGCACGTCTGATTCTATAATGCCGGTTCATCTGCCAAAAACATTGACCGCAGAAACTGAGCGCGACGCAAAAACAAAAACCGAAGCCGAAAGATTTCAAGATATCGATTCCGACTCTGAAAATCTTGATAACGAAATCAATATAAATCTTGACGGGCTTGAAATGGAACTGATAAAGAACGCTCTCGAAAAAAACAATCATAATCAGACTAAAACAGCCGCATCGCTCGGAATTACCAGAAAAAGGCTCATCACTAAAATAAAAAAATACAATCTATTTTCCGATAAATAATATAAATTTAGCATTTTAAATTTTAAACATATTTATTTCCGAAGAAAGCTTTTCGGAAACTTTAGACAGTTCTATCGAATTTGAATAAATTTGTTCGACGCTTATAGAATTTAACTCTCCGGCTTTCAATATCGAATCTGTAGAACCTGATATTTCCTCTGTAGCCGTCGACTGCTCTTCCGCCGCCGCCGCAATTTGCGTAATCATATCTTTCAGTTTGTCGGCAAGTTCCATTATTATTTTTATTTTTTCGCCGGCTTTTTCCGCCGAATTTACGCCGTTTTTAACTTCTATTTTTCCCGTATCCATAGAATCGGACGCTTTTTTTGAATCTTCCTGGATTGATTTTATCATTTCCGTTATCTCTTTTGTCGCTTTTGTAGTTCTTTCGGCTAATTTTTTTACTTCGTCGGCTACTACCGCAAAACCTCTTCCTTGTTCTCCTGCGCGCGCCGCTTCTATTGCAGCGTTCAAAGCCAGAAGATTAGTCTGGTCGGCAATATCGTCGATGACCGAAATAATTTCGCCAATCCTTTGGGAAGATTGTTCCAGTTCCCCCATAACTTCTCCTACTTTATCTACCGCGTTCTCTATGGAGTTTATATTCGAAATTACCTCTTTTACGGATGAATACCCGTCCTGCGTAGCCTTTTGGGTTTTATCGGCTTCCTGCGCGCCGTTAGCCGAGTTTTTTGCGACCTCAAGAATAGCCTGCGTTATTTGTTTAATAGATTCTATAATTGATGTATTATCCTGTTTCATATTATCCATGTTTTTTTTAAGCTCTTTCGACAAATCGTTAAATTTTACTCCCGAAGTCGAAATTGATTTTGATGCAGAAGATATAGAACTAACGTTTTTAAGGAGAGAATCAATTAGACAATTTATGCTGTCGATAAGCATGCCGGTTTCGCTTTTTGGATTTGTTTTCAGATTAATTTTAGAGGTAAGATCGCCGCCGGATACTTTTCTAATAAATTTTACGACAGTTTGTATTTCGTCCACTAAATATTTTTTAAAATAGAAAACTGTAAGTAAAAGAATTATAAATATTAAAAAAGGTGCCATTATAAACATATTTAACAATGTAGTCATTTTTTTTGCCATGCTATTTGAAATATTATGTCTGAAGTAGTCTAAGTATGAAATAATTTTATTGGAGCCTATTTTGAAAAAAGAAATATTACTTTGCGGTCCTATTTTATATGGATTTTTTAATAATTTAACTACATATGGCCTATAATTTTTCATAAATCTTTTAAGATTTTCGACTTTGAGCTTCATTGCGGGGGTTTTAAATACGGAAGGTCTTTTTAATAAATTTTTTTTAATTCCGTAGAGAGTTTTAAAATTTTCATGCGAAAAACCGGAATAAAATCCGTTAATAGAAAGTATATTATTTTTTCTTGCCTTGCCGATCTTTAATTTTAAAGTTTTTATAGCGGAGTCTATTTTATAAATATCTAGTTTACGTTTTCTTAGTTTATTTAAGTCGATTTCCGATTTTCTAAGTTTTGTTAAGTATATAAGGTTTGTAAGGTTTCTGTTTACACGCATTAAAGAAACCATGGTGCTTCCAAGGACAAGCTGGGTATAAGACCTATTTTTAAAACCGCTGACGAAACCGTAAACAAAAAAACTTAATAATAAAAAAGCGATAAATAATATTATTGCGGCAAAATACAGCCTGTTTTTAAAAGACGAAAGCATAATTTAACACTCCTTTTATCAAACTATTTGTTTTATCTATTTTTCCATATTTTAATTTTATAAAATTTTTAACGACGATTATAAAAAAATATCATAGAAAGGCATAAGATGTAAAGGATTTTTTTTGTCCTGTTCGGTACAATTAAAACTTTTACGGTTGTCCATTTTTGGACAACCGTAAAATATACTTTACAAAAAATGAGGGTTTTACAACGTTTTTAAATATGGCATTATTCTTGCATAATCAAAAGATAAAGTAAAAAGTTAAGATTATTCGTTCCAAAATATAAAATAAAAATAAATATGTTAAAAATATATTTAAAAAATATATTAAATATATAAATTATTAAATATATAAATAAATACAAGAGGTGAATAAAATGGGATTAGATTTAAACATTACGTTTGTCGTAGCTTTTTTCGGAGGCATACTTGCATTTTTTTCTCCTTGCGTTATTCCTCTTATACCGGGCTATATATCTTTTATCAGCGGAGTAGGTATGGAGGGGTTGATTTCCGAAAAAAAGGACTATAAAGTAATTCTTAAAGTTTTTATAGCATCAATTTCTTTTGTAATAGGTTTTTCTATGATTTTCGTTGCATTAGGAATGGGCTCGGAAACAATTTTCGGTAATCTTCTGAAATCGCATCTCGACTTAGTCAGAATTGTAGGCGGCATAGTAATAATTATTTTCGGATTATACTGTATGGGACTTTTTAAAATAGGTTTTTTAAACAGGGAAGTAAATTTTCTTCCTTGGAAGAAAAAAGGAGGGATAATATTCGGCTCTGTTTTTCTTGGGATTGCGTTTGCCGTAGGCTGGACGCCGTGCATAGGGCCTATCCTTGCATCTATTCTTCTTTATACGTCTATGGGCGCTTCTCTCGCAAAGTCAACCGAACTTTTGTCCGTATTCAGCATAGGGCTGGGAATACCGTTTATATTAACGGGCATATTTATTACTTATTTTATTGCTTTTTTTAAAAAAATTAAATCCCATCTTAATTTATTTTCCAAAATTTCCGGTATTTTTTTGATACTGATGGGGATACTAACTATTACCGGCAATTTTGAAGCTATTTCGCAATATATTATTGGCAAATTTTAAATGATTAAAAATAAAAAAACTTACTATTGATAATTAACGATTATATGATACAATAATAATAAAGTTTTATTATATTATTATTTTATAAATTAAAATATAATTATATTCAAATATTTATATATTCAAAATAGAGAAAATAATGAAAAAAAAATATCAAAACAGATGGCTGGTTTATTCGGTATTATTATTATTGTTGCCGGCAATATTTTTTTTATCGGCGTCGGCTTTTTTATCGCCCGTTAATGCTTATGCCGGCGGTCAAAACAATTCGGGAACGATAAAATGGGAAAGTCTTACCGCTGCAATAAAAAATAATAAACTGCATAAGAAAGTTTTTTTACTGCACTTTTATTTTCCTACCTGCGCATACTGCATCAGAATGGACAAACATGTATTTAGCCGCAAAAGCGTCATAAATTATGTCAATAAACATTTTCATCCCGTACTAATAGATATTTACGGCAATAAAAAGATTTTATATTTTAACGGCGTTTATTTAACGGAAAAACAATTGGCCGCTAAACTTAACATTACCGGAGTTCCGACGGAGATTTTTTATACCCCTTACTATAAGAAAATATTTCTGCTTCCGGGTTACTGGAAAAAGAGCGATTTTATGCTGGTGTCGAGATGGATCGCTTCGGGTAGATATAAAATTGAAAGTTTGAGAAAATTTTCGCAGAATTATAATAAATAATAACAGATGATGCAGTTTAATTTCATTATTTAATAATTATTAACTAAGGAGGTTCTAAAGATGGGTAACAACGTATCGAGAAGGGATTTTATGAAAAAAACGGCCGCAGCCGCCGCATTGATTCTTGCTGGTCCGGCGGCCGGCGTTTTAGATGCGGAGAATGTTTTTGCGGCGGCTAAAAAGAAAGCTTCCGTTGCTCCAATTATTAAGTCCGACGTAAAAGAGATAGATGGCAAAAAGGTTATATGGCTCGCCGAAAACTCTCCCGAGTATAAAAAAATGATGCTGCCTAAGATTCATTTGCCTCTTATAGCTCAGAACGGAGGACTGGTTCCTTTGACTATCGATTCTAAACATCCTATGAAAAAAGGAAATTATGTCAAAGCATTTCATGTTTACGATCTTAACAATCCGGTTGCTAAAATAGCAACGTTTAATTTGACTCCGGAAAACGGAAAGGCTTACATATCTACTAGAATTAAAATTCAGCAGGATTCTTACGTTCAGGTTGTTACCGAGTTTTCTGACGGGAAATTGTTCGGAAATAAAAAATCTATAAAAGTTACGGTAGGCGGTTGCTGATATTTGAATTATTTAATTTAAAAGTATAAAAATGTAAAAGTATAAACGATAAATCATAACGAATTAATAATAGGAGCGTATAAAATGAAAATAGGAACCATTATGGTAAGAGTACCTAGGAAGGTTAAAAAAGGCGAAATATTTAAAATAATGTCCATAACAAAACATCCAATGGATACCGGTCTCGTTAAAAATCCAAAAACAGGAAAGATAATACCTATGTGGATTATTAATAAAGTAGATATTTATTACGATAAAAAATTAGTAACCAGTTGCGATTACGGAATTGCGGTCTCGGCAAATCCTTTTTTGGAATTTTATTTAAAAGCCGATAAAAAAGCGCCTTTAGAATTTGTGATGTATGACACCCATCATAATATTTACAAGAAAACGGTTACGATTAACGTAGTTTAAATAAAATTTATTATAAAATATTAAAGTTTAACGATATAGGCTACTGGAGAGGTGGGCGGATGATTAATAAAAAAAAGAATATCGGGCTTCCGGCATTTTTAGTTATAGTTTTAACGGTAGTTTATTGCGGATCGCTTGTATTTACAGGAAACTCATATGGAGCAAATATTCCCAAAGGGCCGTTTTATATTTTAAAAGTTAAAAAAAGATTTAAAAACGCTCTTTTCGACCTTAAACAGGGGATAGAAGACGCTAATTTCAGCATACTTGCCGTCGCTCCCATATCGACGGGCATAAAAGGCATAGGCCGTAAAATACCGCATCTGAGGGTAATTGATTTTTGCAACCTCCATGACGGTTACGACCTTTTAAAAAATAATATGAATTATTCGGCATTTATGCCGTGCAGGATAGCCATATACAAAGACGGAAAATATACCGTTATGATATCTTATTTGCCAACTTATTTTTCTAAATTTTTTAAAAATACGCCTGAGCAAAAGAAAACGGTTATAAAAGTTACCAGGAAGATAATAAGCATAATGAATTCCGTAAAGACCGGATTTTAAAACGGTATCGGCAAAATTATATAATATAAAATTTATTTGATTTATTTGAAAAAAAATGGGGGTACATTTTAAATGGATTTAAAAAACGTTTCCAGAAGAAGTTTTATAAAAACCGCCGCCGTCCTTGCGGGAGCGGCGGCGGTAAATCCCGTTAATCTTTTAAAGTTCAAACCGGTAGGTAATTTGACCATAATATGGAATTCAGATTCCCATGCCC